>JAAHHL010001348.1 GCA_010672185.1 Caldora sp. SIO3E6
TATTAGAGAACAACGGTGGAGTGCCGGATCTTAGTGAATTTTCCCCGGAAGCCTATGTCGAAGCGATCGCACAAATTGGTAGCGATATCGCTTTTTTATATCCGACTTTTGGACTGTGGATACTCTACATGGATTGCATGGAGAGCAATTTAGCCGGTGCTTATGTGCGTGCTTATAACAGTTGGTTACAGGATTTCTGCAAGCTTGCTCCTGATACTTTACGGGGAGTAGGTGTAGTTAATCAGCACAATCCAGGGGAAATGGTCTCAGAATTGCAGCGTATTCACCAATTTGGCTGGAAAGCTGTGATGTTAAGACCTAACCCAATTAAAGGTCGCCTCTTAAGCGATCCCCTATATGAGGAATTTTGGGCAGAATGCGATCGCCTCAGGATAGCGATTGCCATTCACGAAGGCTCTTATGCACGAGTTCCCAGCACTGGACAGAATCGATTTAACACCCGCTTTGGTATCCATGCCAGTTCCGTCCCTATGGAACATCAACTTGCCTTACTCGCTTTAATTGAGGGGGGTGTATTAGAACGCTATCCGGGGTTAAGATTTGCCTTTCTCGAATCCGGGTGCGGATGGCTTCCCTATTGGATGTGGCGACTAGATCGAGAATATGAAGACCTCCAATGGGAAATTGGCGATCGCATTAAAATGAAGCCTTCCGAATATATTCGCCGACAAGTGTACATTGCCGTCGAGCCTTCCGAAGCTCATTATTTACCCCAGATTATTGACTTACTCGGCAGCGATCGCTTATTGATTGGTTCAGACTATCCTCACATCGATTTTGACCCCCAGGTTATGTATGATATGGCAGATTTAGAAAGTACCATTACTGCCCAAACTATGGAAAAGATTTTCTGGGATAACCCCTGTCAGTTTTATGGAATTAATGAATAACTATAGCAAGAGGCAGAAGGCAGAAGGCAGAGGGCAGAAGGCAGAAGGTAAGAGATTGACAGGTAAAGGTTTCAGGATTTAGTGTTGTCCTAAGTGCAGTGCACTTAGCTATACTTCTTGAAAATCAAGGGGCTTAAGCCCCTTGTCTGGTAAGCCCCTTGTCTATTTCTTCGTAAACGAAGAGGTCACAAGGCCAAATTAATCAATTATCAATTATCCATTATTATTGACGCAGCCGAAAACCACGTAGCTTTAGCTCGTGGATGTTGGCGAAGCCTCTCGTAGAGAAGGCAAGGTAGCGCTTTTAAGCGCCTTTATTTTTTGTCTCAGGAAATTTAGCTATCAGGCTTCTGATTAATGCAGTATAATATAACAAGAACATTGAAAATCGAATCAATGCTAGTTCTAGAGTATAAAATTAAAGCCAAGTCAGCTCAATATCGAGCTATTGATGAAGCAATTAGGACAGTTCAGTTCATCCGTAACAAGTGTTTGCGCTATTGGATGGATGTACCAAAAGATGCCAAAATTAAGCGCTTTGACTTGAATAAATACTCTACAGAACTACGCAATGAATTCACATTTGTCAAAGACCTCAACTCAATGGCTTGTCAGGCATCCGCTGAACGAACGTGGTTAGCAATTTCTAGGTTTTACGATAATTGCAAATCCCAGAAATTAGGGAAGAAAGGTTTTCCAAAATTTCAGAAAGACAATCGTTCAGTCGAGTATAAGACATCAGGTTGGAAACTTCACTCTACTAAGCGACGTATCACTATTACTGATAAAAAAGGTATTGGTGAGTTAAAGCTGTTAGGTAAATGGGATATTCATACCTATCCGATTCAATCTATCAAGCGAGTTCGGTTAGTTCGTAGAGCTGATGGATATTACTGTCAATTTTGTGTTGATGTTGAATGTATTGATGTCCAGCCAAAAACAGGTAATGAAATTGGGTTGGATGTAGGCATAGAGTCGTTCTATACTGACTCAAATGGCTACCAAGAGCCTAACCCTAGGTTCCTAAGAAAGGCTGAATCTGACATCAAACAAGCTCAACGTCGCATCCACAAAAAGAAGAAAGGTTCTACAGGTCGCCGTAAGGCAAGGGCTAGATACTCAAAAAAACACTTAAGAGTAAGCAGGCAACGGAATGAACATGCCTTGGGAGTGGCACGTAACGTATGCAAGTCTAACGACTTAGTAGCCTATGAAGACTTAAGAGTTAGTAATATGCTCAAGAATCACTGCTTAGCTAAATCAATCACTGATGCTAGTTGGTATCAGTTCAGAGAGTGGATAGAGTATTTCGCTAACAAGTTTGGGAAACTAGCTGTTGCTGTTCCACCACAGTACACATCACTTGAA
>JAAHHL010001349.1 GCA_010672185.1 Caldora sp. SIO3E6
TTTGTTTGAGATAATCAATTAAACTATTATCCATAATTTCTCGGACTATCTGCCCAAAAAGAGAGTTTTCTGACTAGATAGCTTTAATATAGTCCTTCTTTCTCAAAAATGAAACAGCCCTGCCTCCAAGGAGGGGAACAAGAAGCAGAAAAGTGGTAAAGTAAGCTTTCAAAATGCCTTTACTGGTGGGTTATTTTCACTGTGCTTCCTCAGCTCCCTCAGCTCCCTCAGCTCCCCCAGCTTCCCCAACTCCCCAACAATGGGATATTTTTTTTATTGGAAGTTCTTGAGGAGGAACAATGGAAGAAACCCAAACGCGGAAGGCAGATCATATTAGGATTTGTCTAGATGAAGATGTTCAATTTCACCAAAATACTAATGGACTAGAACGTTACCGCTTTACCCACTGTTGTCTACCAGAGCTCAACCGCAGTGAGATTGATATCACTACCAAATGTCTAGGCAAGTCTTTAGGTGCGCCGCTGTTGATTTCTTCCATGACTGGTGGTACTCCTCAAGCAAAGACGATTAATTTTCGTTTGGCGGAGGTAGCTCAACATTATAAACTAGCTATGGGAGTGGGTTCCCAACGAGTAGCCGTAGAAAATCCCCAAGTTGGTGATACTTTTGCCGTGCGATCGCTTGCTCCTGATATTCTGTTATTTGCTAACCTAGGGGCGGTTCAGCTTAACTACAGTTATGGTGTTGATCAATGCCTCAAGGTAATTGAGTTGTTAGCAGCAGATGCCTTAATTTTGCATCTCAATCCCTTACAAGAATGTATTCAGAGCAATGGTGACACTAACTTTAAGGGTTTACTTGACAAAATCAATAATTTGTGCAATAAATTACCAGTTCCGGTAATTGCCAAAGAAGTGGGGAATGGCATCTCAGCTCCCATGGCCGAAAAGTTACTGGCAGCTGGAGTGAGTGCTATTGATGTTGCTGGTGCCGGTGGTACTTCCTGGGCTAAGGTGGAAAGCGAAAGAGCCTTAAACCCCCAACAACGCCGCTTAGGGCAAACCTTTGCTGACTGGGGAGAGCCAACTGCGGAATGCATTACCAGTATTCGAGCTATTGCTCCAGATATTCCCCTTATTGCCTCTGGAGGATTGCGTAATGGTTTAGATGCAGCCAAAGCGATCGCATTAGGAGCAGATATTGCCGGTTTAGCATGGCCTTTTCTACAAGCAGCAGCTGAATCAACAGCAGCGGTTGATGCTTTGGTACAATTACTAATAGCAGAAATCTCTACTGTTCTCTTCTGTACTGGCAATGCTACTTTAACTCAGCTCCAGCAATCTAATGCTTTGCAGAAGTTAGCTTGAGTATCTTTTGGTGTGAGTTTATCAATATTTTTTCAAATATAATGTAAATAATTTCCCATTCTCAATTCCCAATTCCCAATTCCCAATTCCCAATTCCCAATTCTATGACTATCGAGGTTAACCCAGAACAAGCTCAACAGCAATTTGCCCAATTGCTATCTCAAGTGTTACAAGGGGAAGAAATTGTTATTGTTGTCGAAGGTCAACAAATGGCACGCCTCACCCCTTGTTTCGGAAACCAGCCAGCCACATCTTCAGCAGCTTCCAGTGAGCGTATTCCTGGTCTAGATCAAGGGCGCTTTGTAGTACCTGATGATTTTGATGACCCTTTACCCCCAAATCTCGTGAGAGCTTTTGAAGGAGAAGATTAAGTCAAAAGATGCAAGCACTTTTAGATACCAATGCCTTTCTGTTTTGGACAACCAATGATCTTAAGCTGTCGTCTGCGGCTCGCAATCTAATTAGCAATCGACAAAACGAAATCTTCTTTAGCATCGTTAGTGCTTGGGAAATTGTCATTAAAGCACAAATTAGCAAATTATCTTTACCTGATTCCCCAGAAATATATATCCCTAGTCGTGTTAGTTACTATGGTTTTACTCCTCTTGAAATAACTATGAAAGACGTGCTGCAAATTTGGCATCTAGAAACTCATCATAATGACCCTTTTGACCGTTTGTTAATTGCTCAAGCGATAGTGAACAATCTGCCAATTATTACAGCTGATAGCAAGTTTTATCTCTACGATGTAACGGTAATTTGGTAAAATATACTACTAATCAATACTATTGTATTATTAAATTGTAGTGGACTGACCCACCTAAAATGGTGCAATAGATTTTGGTTTCTAGTTCTTTCTTACTTGTTACTTTTTACTTGTTACTTTTTACTTCCCTACCAGTTTCTAATGCACTATTTTAGCTGGGTCACGGCAGTAGGGTGTGTTAGCG
>JAAHHL010000135.1 GCA_010672185.1 Caldora sp. SIO3E6
TATTCGAGGTCCTGGGGAATACCGTGGTATCGGTTTTCTAACTCCCTAGCTAAGATAGCGACTTGCTGTACTAAGGCTGGGGGTAAATCACCACTACCTTCAATTTGTAAGGTGGTAACTGGTTGAGTTGCTTCCTCTGATTCCTGGAGATAGACTCGATACTGTTCTGGTGTAACTTGTCCTGATACTACCCTGGTAGCATCCCCTGGCAATCCTTCGATTAATATCGCTTCTCCTTGCTGAGCAATCGGATCTCGGCTGAAGGCAACCCCGGAAAAAACCCCCTGGATTTGTTGCTGAATCAGTACTGCCATCGAGATATCCGGCAAAGAGTTATCCTGGCGGTATTGAGCTGCCACCGGTTTCCGGTAAGATGCGAGGACAAGGGTAATCGCTTCCTGTAAAGCATAGGGACTGGTAATATGCAACACACTTTGATAAACTCCTGCAGCAGAAGCAAATTCTGAATCTTCCCCTATTGCTGAAGAACGGACTACTAGAGGTTGAGCTTCTGAAACATTTAGGTATTTAATCAGAGGTGTGGCATCATCTCCCGGTGGCAGCACCCAACCAGGAGGTACGGGATAACCCCACTGCTTTAATTGAGCTAGGGTTGCAGCTTTTTGTCCCACCTGCTGAACATCTAGCTGATTATCAAGAGAAACTATGGCGCTATCGCCCCGAAAAAAACGAAACACCCTTTGAGATTCCCCCTTACCTTCTTGGCTGGGTAGTTCTAAATCATCGGGGATTTTTTGGTAAATCCAACCGAGTAATAAACCAAGGATAGCTGCCAATACCACTCTTGACGAGTCTTGAGGGTAGCGTAGTGCCAAAATTACGGGCATCAAAATCAGTACCCCAATCTTGCCACTATTGCGATCGCGGAGAATGGTAAAACTAATTCCCCCAATCAAGAATATCAGGAAAGACGCGACCAGGTCATGGACTACAAAACCCCAAACAACATTGGTTGTCCCTGCTCCTTTACCTAGCCAGTAACGACCCATTACTAGCATAATCAGAGCAATGAGCTCCCAAGCCGGTTCCGTGGGAAAGAAATAACGAGCCAGTAAAACCGCAGCAATACCCTTGCCTGCTTCCGACAAGACAGCTAGGATACCCACCAGGCGTCCCCCGTGGTAAAAAGCTGCGGAAACAGACACATTACCAGTACCCAGCCGTGCCAGTTGATGTCCTGTTAGTGCGTAGGTAATCCAGGCGATTAGGGGTACTCCCCCTAACACAGGACAGATGGTGAAAATGAGCAAAGCTCCCCAAACCTGAGTTAGTGTCATATTGACATACTCCCCGGCGTGAAGGCACGGGGATTCTTTACGCTTACTCGCTAGCGCTGCGTCCGCTTCGCTAACAACGACTGATGCTATCGATTATAGTCTTACTCTGTCTCGACGTACATTTAGAGTCGTGCCGATGCCCCATGCCGACTTTTTCTATATTTACCGAGGCATTTTCATCTCGATCCTGTTGTGTGCCGCAATTTAGGCAAAGTATAGAACGCACCGATAAATCAATCTTTCCCCATTTATATCCGCAATCAGAACAACTTTGACTAGTTGGTTCCCATCGACTGATAACAACAAACTTGCGTCCATACTTTTCAGATTTGGCTTCAACTAGTTCTCTAAACTCCCTCCAGCCTTGCTGACTAATCGCTCTGGACAGCTTACGGTTTTTGACTAGTCCTGACACGTTTAAATCTTCTAAAACGATAGTTTGATTTTCCCTAACGATATGGCTTGATAATTTGTGCAGGAAATCTTTACGAGTATCAGCTATTCGATTATGAACGCAAGCTATCTGAGTCCTGGTTCTATCTCTACGCTTTGACCCGTTTGTTTGACGCGCTAACTTTTTCTGAAGCTTGCGTACCTTACGGTCTAAGGATTTGTAGCAAGGACTAGTAGCTTTTTCTCCATTGCTCATCACCGCAAAAGTTTTAATACCCAAGTCAATGCCAACACTTTGGTTCTTGGCGTTAACATTGACAGGTTCAACATCTACCACAAAGCTTAGAAAGTAGCGGTTAGCACAATCTTTAATAATCGTGACTGAGCTTGGGTGTGATGGCAATGCTCTTGACCATATTGGTTTAACAATGCCAATCTTAGCTAAATAAACACCATTGTTCTTGATTGAAAAGCCGCCACGAGTTAACCTTGCTGATTGGCTGTTTGTCCGTTTTTTGAACTTGGGATAACCAACTTTTCGACCTTCCCTTTTGCCTTTGCAGGAATCGAAAAAGTTTTGGAAGGCTGTTTCTAAGTCATTAACAGATTGTTGCAAAGAAATATTTGATACTTCCTTTAGCCAAGCTCTCTGCTCAGTCTTTTTCGCCTGAGTTATAACCAGCTTCTGAAGTTCAGCAGACTTTGGCTTCTTTTCAGATTGCTTGCACAGTGCCAAAGCATCATTCCAGACTACTCTCACGCAACCGAACAACTGAGCTAATCTCAGCTGCTGTTGCTGTGTTGGATAAATTCTGTACTGATACCTTGCTTTCATTGCTTTGTTCTTCTTGCTCCCCTGGTAGGATTGTATCTCATAAAGATATTCAATAGCAATGAAAAAGAGCATATTTTTAAAGGCTAACACATGTTGAGTTTAATACCCTTGAACAATACTGCCAGCTAACAGGTAGAACCAAGTCCGATGTGCTGAGAGATTTGATGAGAAAGAAGACAGAAAAAGCCGTCCTATAAGAAAATTTTGCTATAAATTCCTGTTCCACAACCAATATCTACCAAAGTATCTGTGGGAGATAGATGTAGATGTTCGATGATTTTTTGAGTTGTGAATTTAATATATTCAGGAGAGTATGACCAGAGATTATCGTAAATATTGGCGATATTTTTGTAATGATTTTCGGAAGGGTTATTCATTGTAATGGCTCTTCTAGACTAGCTATAGCAAATTAGTAGTAAAAATGCGCTCAACTGATTTTTCAATAATATCGAGACCTTCAATGAGCAACTCATCTTCAATGACTGCAGGGAAAGATCTGCTGTAAGTACGTACATTGGATTCGAGTTTTTCAAAAATACTCATACTATGACTAAAGTATATATCATTTTCATGAAAACAGTGGTGGGTTACAAGCCCCCACTGATGGCAATTTTGAATTGATAATTTTGACTTTTGAATTGTTTTGAGCCTGGTGACACAAACCTTCTATTTCGGCTCAGTTGGAGGAGAAACCAATGGCTCGCCACCCAATCATCGCGATTGCTTGAATTAACTCTGTCACACTCGCTGGAGACAAAGCGCTAGCTTTTCAGCCAAAAAACCTACATCTGGTTCACGCATAATGGAATGATGGTCGCCAGTAATCTCATAGGCTTCTATTTTGCCTGTTACCCAATCTTCCCAACCCAGTTTCGCATCAATGTCAATTTTGACCAAAGGTTGACTGGTATTGAACAGGTTAATTGCACCAACATAGGGTCGCGCCTCATAGTTACATGCAGCCCTTGCTGTCGCATGATAAACCTGATATAGGTCTTGCATTTGCTGCACTCCTACCTCTGAGGGTACAATGTTGTGCTTCTTTGCCTGCTCCAGGATATATTCCAACTGCTCTGCCAACTTCAGACCCTCCAATTCTTGAGGAGACAGGGATAATTTTTTGCCAGAGGTAGCGCTGAGTTCTTCAACAAAGCCGATTGCATCATAAATTTCATATCCTAAGCTTTCTGCTGCCAAGCGATCGTTGAGGTTTTTGTACACTTTGGGGGAGTGGGTTTCTATCATTCCGAGCAAGGCTATAGTCTCCCCTTCTAGGCTTAACTGTTGGGCAATCTCAAACGCCAAGAAACCTCCCACGCAAAAACCGACAAGATAGTAAGGGCCGCTCTGCTGAATTGTTTTAATTGCTTTGATATAATATGCGGCTAGTTCCGGCAAGGTAATCAGGGGTTCCCGTTCTCCGTTTAAACCAGGCGCTTGCAAACCGTAAATCGGTTGTTCTGCGTTCATCTTACGGGCTAAGTCCATATAAAATAAGGAATTGCCACTGCTCGGAGAGATTAAAAACAGAGGGGGTCGATCGCCACCAGACTTGATTTTCACCACAGGGGAAAAAATTTGAGACTCTTCGTAGTCCCTCAGAAGGGTAGCTTGTTCGGAAATCGTTGAGCTTTGAAAGAGTGTTGCCAGAGGCAGCTTTTTCCCAAACTGCTGTTCGATCTGAGCCATGAGTCGGACTGCTAAAAGAGAATGACCCCCCAACATATAGAAGTTGTCTAATACGCCGACTTCATTCAAACTCAAAACTTCTGCCCAAATATCTGCGAGGATTTCTTCTGTGGGATTTCGCGGTGCCACCAGTTCCACATCCAGCAGCGGGCGAGACTTATTCGGTTCTGGCAAAGCGCGGCGGTCTACTTTGCCACTCGGTGTCAGGGGCAGTTCGTCCAGAACAACAAAGGCAGAAGGTATCATGTAGTCTGGCAGTTTTTCTTGGAGGAATCCGCGCAACTGAGGGATTAATTGACTGTTTTTGTTGCCAGTGTATGGCTGATTGGCATAAGCACTCCAAGGTTTCAATTCTTTTTGTTGAGGCGAAATTATCCTGCTATCTAGAATGATATCGGTATCAGAGCGCAGGAATACCACATCATAGTAAGCCTCGCCACTATTGCCCGAGGGAGTAACCTTTATTCGATAACCTACCTCAGATTGCCATTGCCACCAGTCTTCTGGCTCAATCCCTTCTAAATCAATCTGTTGGCGCAGTTCCCCTACGGTTGCTGGACAATCGGAGTTAGCTAACAGTTCCATTGCTCCCAGGTCTGCCCAAGTCCGGGGGTTGGGAACGCCAGTGACAATGAGCATTTCTGGGGATGCTTCGACCAGTTGTTGGCGAACTGCTGCTAGGGTCAAATTATCTTGTTGCCAGTTGAGATAAGTTGGAGGTGTCGTCGGGCCTGATACTTTTTTTCCTAGATGGAGAACGACATCGTAGCGGAAGCGAGTCAGTTCGTTTTGATAATACCCACGCTTGAGTTGAATTTCTACATGGCTGATTTGGGGCAAATGTTCTTTGAGGGCGATGAAAAACTCCGGAGCGATGATTAGCCTTTGTTCTCTTGATAAGCGATCGCTTATCCGTTGCTTGAGTTTTACAACAGACAGTTCAGCGGGTGCTTGATATAACTGCACCGAGGTATGAAACGCTTCCAACAATGGCAAACTCAGAATGTCCCCTAGGAAAATTTGACCCCCTGACTCGACCAACGATACCGCCGTTTCTATTACTTCCACTAAATAATTGATACTGGGGAAAAATTGAATCACCGAGTTGGAGATAGCGGTATCAAAAGGTTCCTGGACTATTTCTGCTAATCCATCTGCTGGACTCTGACGCAGCACCACTGACTTAGCTAACTCGCTATCGCCGATTTGTCGCTCTAGATAACGAATCGCTTCTCCAGAAAGATCCGTAGCGTAGTAATGCTGGCATTTGGGAGCCATCCGAAATAGCAGTAAACCCGTACCGCACCCAATTTCTAGCAAGCGGTTGGGCCGCAAAGATAAAATCCGCTCTACGGTATGCTCTACCCACTTTAGCACCTGTTCCGGGTCTAGGTCTTTCCCGGTATAAGAGTCGTTCCAGCCCCCAATATGAAAGCTGGGATCTTCCGTTTCATCTGGCTTAATATAAGCCTCATCCCAGATTTTCTCCCATTGCTCTGTCTGTTTCCCTTGATCTTCTGGGTCTGATGGGGAACCGGGAACAATGTATGCAACTAGGCGTTGGCGATCGCTCTTATCTTCCCTAGCCATCACAACAGATTGCTTTACTTCCGAGTGTTGGCCGAGTGTTGCTTCTATTTCTCCGAGTTCGATGCGATAGCCCCGCACCTTCACTTGGTGGTCTATGCGCCCCAAACATTCAATATTACCCTCTGGAAGGTAGCGTGCTAAATCTCCTGTTTTATAGAGACGGGAGTGAGGTTCTTCGCTAAATGGATTGGCAATAAACTTTTCTGCCGTTAGTTCCGGTCGCTTCAGATATCCTCGCGCTAGACCGGCACCGCCAATGTGCAATTCTCCTGGTTCGCCCATGCTGACTCGTTGGAGATTTTCATCGAGAAGATAAACCTGCGTGTTGGTAATTGGTTGTCCGATCGCGATCGTTCCTGCACCCGGTTTCACTTGGTAGAGAGTTGCCCAAACTGTAATTTCTGTGGGGCCGTATATATTCCATAGCTCCCCACATTTTTCTAATAACTCGTCCGCCAGTTCTGGAGATAAGCGCTCTCCAGTGGAAATAATTTTCATCTTTTTGCTACCTTCCCAACCCGCATCTAGCAGCATCTGCCAAGTGGCAGGAGTTGCTGACATTACTGTGGGGTTTTGTCCGGTTAGCAACTCTATCAACTCTGCCGGGTCTTTAGTCACTTCACGGGAGGCAACCACTACCCGCCCTCCAACTGTTAAGGGGCCGTAGATTTCCGGTACTGAAACATCAAAGGATATAGTAGTGACGGCCAGCATCGTATCTGAGGCGCTCAATCCTGGATTTCCCGCGATCGCCTGTAATAAGTTAACAACTGAACTATGGGCAATCTGCACTCCTTTGGGTTTGCCTGTCGAACCCGATGTGTAGATAATGTAGGCTAAATTTTCTGGATTTACTGGAGTCTCAATATTTGTCCGTTCTTGTTGGTCGATAATTGAGCGATCGCGCTCTAGACATACCAGAGATATATTCCGCTCCTCTGTTGCTTGGGTTGCTCCCAAAAATTTCTCTGGGGCAATAAATTCTTGAGTAACTATGATATCGAAACTCGCATCTTCGACCATAAATGCCAAGCGCTCTGCTGGGTAAGCTGGGTCTAAAGGCACATAAGCGCCACCCGCTTTCAGAATTCCCAGCATGGCCACCACCATTTCCAAGGAACGCTCCACGCAAAGGCCCACTAGCACTTCTGGTCCTAAACCCAACCCTTGCAAGTAGTAGGCCAGTTGATTAGCCCGCTCGTTCAACTCGCGGTAGCTTAGATGTTGGTCTGAAAACACCACTGCTACTGCATCTGGTGTCCTTTCTGCTTGTTCTTCCAATAACTGGTGTATGCACTGTGGGGGATATTCTGCGGTAGTATCGTTCCAGGATTTCAATATGCGATCGCGTTCTATCTCTGTCACTATAGACACTTTTTGTCCTTAAAAATCAGCAAAGGAAATATCATATCATACTAAATCCGGTTTCCATACCCCCCTAACAAATCAGAAAGAGAATTCAATCAGTGATCATAAGTTACATCTATCAGATAAGTGGGTTTTCGTAACCGGATTTAGTATCAACTTACTTCTGAACAATGGTATAGATAACAATAGTGTTGTCAGCAATTTCGAGTTCGTCTAGCTTATTGAGAAGTTGGCCAACATGACCATCGTGTTCTACTAAACCGTCAGCGTAGACACCTTGTCCGGTAACGCCTTTCGCTTCGTCCTTCAGGTGGGTGAAAATGTGGTTGCGGGTGCTGTTAAACCAGACAAAGAATGGATCTGTCTCAGAGTTGAGGTGATAGAGATTGCCATAAAACTCTTCAAAGCCATGATTGGTGGGAAGAAACTCGTCGCGATCGCCCAGGTGGTTTTTGCCAAATTGACCCGTGGCATAGCCCTGTTCTTTCAAGATTTCAGCCAGGGTAATATCTTCGGTACTCAGTCCCAAATTAGACCCTGGGAGACCTACTTTGGTCAAACCTGTGCGTCCAGGACTTTGACCCGTGATCAATGCTGCCCGTCCAGCAGTACAGCTATTTTCTGCATAGGCATCGGTAAAGCGAATGCCTTCTTCAGCAATGCGATCGATATTTGGGGTACGGTAGCCCATCATGCCATCGTTGTAGGCACTCAGGTTAAATCAACCCACATCATCTGCCATAATCACCAAAATATTAGGTGGATTGGTGGTCTTCTGGGCAAATGCAGGAGCGATCGGGAGCCGGGGCAACATTCCCGAAAGGAAAAGTATCAGGGACATAACCATCACAGTCCCTGACTTTATGAGTCGTTGCATAAATACGAAACTCCTTTGTTAACAGAGTTCAACGTGATTATTCAGGGCTGAGGAGAAACAAAAGGCTATGACTAGCAAACTACAGCACAGGCTGTGTTCGGAAGATTGCTCCCTTTGTTAATAGTTTACTCTGACTTCTAGGGATTCTGATAGCATATCTGGCAAATAATTTATAATCAAAAGGCAACTGGCAAGATGCCGGTTCCACAATCGATACCCCAAACCCTATACCCTATACCCTACATCCTTGACATACAGTAGGGGCGGGGAAAGCCAACCATCATCTGTTCACAATTGGTACAGCACAGTGCGCCTAACACACCCTACGACTTCTCACCATCGGCACCTGGGCAGCAGCTTCAATCCACAAGCGAGCACCGCAGGGTCCTAAATCGTGGGGCGTATAGACCAGGCGGCAGGGGCCTTTGATATCTAATTGATGGCATTTATGGCTATGTTTGCCTTGCTTTACCACAATCGGCGGCTCATTTTTATTGTTCTTAGCGTTGCTGGCAATGATTTGCCGGTTGATGACGACGCAGGTTTCCACTTGTCTGGGGCGCTTGTACCAAGTGCCTTTCGGACCTCTGCGTCCGGCAATGACTATGGGCATTCCTTTATATAGAGGAATCATCCAGACCCGACCTTGCTTGGTAGCGCCTTTGATTCGCCCTTGAGAGAGAAGGCGGCGGACTCTGGCATCAGAGATGCCTAGCATGAAGGATGCTTCTGTGCTGCCGACGTGGGTTTTGTTGTTCATTTTTTTGCCCCTTTTCTATTCCGTGCTAGTTTTAGCTTAACCAGGGCGAAGGGAGAATGTCAAGGGTTTGGTGATTAATTAGGGCTTGCTGAATAAGTCGTAACTTTCGGGTTTGAAAAGGTACAAAAGTTGTTGAGTGAGCCTCCTAAAACGGCAAGCCAAAATTGGCGATTGCCGATGAGAATCTTCCAATCCAAGAACACAGAAGTTTTGACTGGCAAGTTTGTAGAGAGAACTTGACCTGCTTCAATGTAGTCTAGCTCGGCAATCGTCATGGCAGGATAGTATTGCGGACGATCTTGCACAAACCTCACCATCAGGGGTATTGCCACCAAAAACCTAAAACCTTCTTTCTACAGCATAAGCATCCGGCTCCCTTCCTATGGCAAATCGTAGAGAGTGGGAGAGATTCTTGCTGGATTGAGTGAGGAAAGTTATCAGTGCGAGGAATGACAGAATAGTCGCCAGATAGAAAATTCCTTGGTAGTCTAGCCAGTCGGCAAACAAACCAAAAATTGGTGGTGAGATCGCGCCACCTAAATCAAAGCCACTCAAGCCAACTGAATAAACTATACCCCTTTCTGTTGACCAAGAACGGTCAGAAAGTAAGGCAACCATAATTGAGAGTATGGTTCCTGTACCAATTCCTTGCATCACCCCTGCCAATAAAAATGCTTGGGGAGTTTGAGCCTGGGAGAGCACTAACATTGCCAATCCAAAGCTAATAATAGAGCCGGTAATAAAGATGCCTCGCCCATAACGGTCGGATGCTGAACCGGTTAACAACCGTATATTAAAACTAGCGATCGCGGCGGTGGTAAAGTATAGTCCAGGATTTAAGTTGACACCAGTTTCTCTGATAAATAAGGGGACAAAGGTAATTAAACCGCCAAAGCTCAAGCCGACTAGGAGTAGTACTAAAGCAGGAATCCGCATCCGAGGACTACTTACTAATTGCCACAGAGGGATAGCAGCGGCTTTTTTGGCTTCAGGAGCAAGTACTTGAACAATTCTCTGTTCCCTAACCTGACTAACAAACAACCAACTTAGCCAACTCAAAGCTGAAATAACGACAAATAAAGCAGTATAGCCTACCAAGGCTTGGAGAAAGCCCCCCAGTACCGGACCAACTCCCAAACCAATCGGTGTAGCTAAATTCATATAACTGAGTAACTCACCCCGCTTGTCTACTGGGGATAAATCCGTCACCAGTGCTAGATAACCAGTGGTAAAAGCAGCAAGGCTAATGCCGTGGAATCCTCGAATAAGCATTAACATACCAATCGAGTCTACTAATAGGTAGCACAAAGGCGCGATCGCACCAATACTGACACCAATCAACAACACTAGTTTACGCCCATGCTTGTCTGCCAGACGTCCTATTATGGTTCTAAACAAGATGATACCAATGGAAAAGCTACTGATGACTAGACCCACTTGCTGCTTGGTACCTCCCATATCCTCAACGTATGGGGACATAGTGGGCAACATCGAAGCTACACTTGACCAAAACAACAAGCTAGCCACAAATAGCATCAGTAAATTTTTGCGTCTTTCTGCTTCCAGCTCCCAAAAAATCTTCACTTGCTTCTTTACCCTGGCGAAACATTTATCAGCATTCAGCATTCAGCATTCAGCGTTCAGCATTCAGCTATCAGCATTCAGCTATCAGCATTCAGCTTTTAGCATTCAGCTATCAGCTTCAGCATTCAGCTATCAGCATTCAGCTATCAGCTATCAGCTTTTAGCTATCAGCTATCAGCGTTCAGCATTCAGCTATCAGCATTCAGCTATCAGCATTCAGCTATCAGCATTCAGCTATCAGCATTCAGCTATCAGCATTCAGCTATCAGCATTCAGCTATCAGCTATCAGCGTTCAGCTATCAGCTTTTAGCTTTTAGCCGAAAAGCTGATCATGTTGATTTGCAGCTTTGGGATGTTCCCGTGCTATTGATTATCTTTACTATTCTTAACACTTATTTCCACTATTTCCCTCACTCTATAGATGGGACGACCCTGAGATTCGTGGTAGGTGCGCATCAGGAGCTCTCCTAATAGACCAAAACTCAATAGCTGCACACCAGTTAAAATT
>JAAHHL010001350.1 GCA_010672185.1 Caldora sp. SIO3E6
TTAAAGCGATCGCAGCACTAGCAAAGGAACCTAAGAGAGGTTTTTCTCCTCCTGTCGTTGGATCGTACACCTTCGGCAGCAGGTTGGCTAGTACAAAGAAGAGAAAGAATAGTTGCACCAGAGGGGGAGTATTGCGGAAGACTTGGATATAGCCTTGGAGGAGATTGCGCACCCAGCGGTTGGGTAAACCTTGTAACCAGACCCCTACTAACCCGATTATCAAAGATAGGATGATACAGACAACAGACAAGGAAATAGTGTTGAGCATCCCTGTTTTTAACCAGGTTTGGTAGGTTGGATCATTTAGCCAACTGAAATTGAGTGCCATAGGAATGGGGAATGGGGAATGGGGAATGGAGAATGGAGAATGGAGAATGGAGAATGGAGAATGGAGAATGGAGAATGGAGAATGGAGAATGGAGAATGGAGAATGGAGAATGGAGAATGGAGAATGGAGAATTGGGAAACAACAAATAACAAATGACAAATGACAAATGACAAATGACAAATGACAAATGACAAATGACAAATGACAAATGACAAATGACAAATGACAAATGACAACTTATTCACCCTTTGCCTTTTCCATCCGTTCCTTGGCATATTTTGTTGAGGGAATCTTCCACTTCTTCTCCCCTTCGACAATAAAACCTTCCGCCTCCATATTTAAAATGGCATCATTAACCACTGTCAGGAATTCTTCTTCACCTTTGCGTACTCCCATACCCCAGGGTCTTTCTAGGATAACTTCTAATGGCAGATGCCAATCTTGAGACCATTCAGATTCTTGTAATTTGCCTGCTAAAGCTGAGTTATCGAAGGCAAATCCAAGGCAGCGTCCATCTTTGAGAGCCTTGTAGGCTTCCGCAGTTCCAGGGAAGTTGACCATTTCAACCCCCATCTCTGTAAGATCCTTGTTGTAGAAAGCTCCTTGAACTCCACAAACTTTCTTACCTTTGAGATCTTCCCAGGCTTTTAGCTCATTATCTTTTTTCGTCAGTAATCCTGCTCCATCTGAATAGTAGTTTTCACTAAAATCAATCTCTTGCCTACGTTGTTCCGTCTCTGTCATAGTGGCAATTACAATATCTACCTTTCCTTGCTTAAGAAATTCAATTCTATTGGCTGCCACTACTGGCACAAATTCTACCTTTTCCTCTGAGTCGAGTATTTTCTCAGTGAGCTTACGAGCAATATCAATTTCTAGTCCAGCATTGTTACCATCTGAGTCAATAAAGCCAAAGGGAGTGTAATCTGTCTTGACTCCAATAACAATTGTGTCTTTTTCTTTGATTGCTCCCAGTGTATCTTCTGCTGTACCCTCGGTGCTTGTCCCGGAACAAGCAGTAATACTTATGGTAGCTGCCAACAGACTGACGGCTAGGGTTGAAATCTTGAGAGATTTATGAAGATGTTTGCTCATCATTACCTACGGCTATGGGTTACTACTTTGCCCCTCTGCTCCAATTATTACCTTTCAAAAGCATTGGCAGTAATATCAATTCCCAATTCCCAATTCCCAATTCCCAATTCCCAATTCCCATTCTCAATTCCCAATTCTCCAACTATCAAGCTCCGTAAGAGCGCGATCGCGGTAAACTCCATATCGTTCTCGCTTGTTTTTAATCCGCACTGGTAACTGGGGTAAAATACCAAAATTGGGTGGCATTGGTTGGAAATGCTTGGGTGAGGCGGAACTGATAAACTCAAATAGTGACCCCATCATGGTGGTAGGGGGTAGAGTTATTGGTTCTAAACCCAATACTAACCGCGCTGCATTTGTCCCCGCTAGCCAGCCTCCAGCTGCTGCTGCTGTATAGCCTTCCGTACCTACCAATTGACCCGCTGCCAGCAATGTGGGACGTTGGTTGAACTGTAGAGTTGTTTTTAGTAGCTGGGGAGCATTGAGGAAAGTATTGCGGTGCATTACTCCCATGCGCACAAATTCTGCCTCTTCCAATCCTGGAATCAGTCGAAATACCCTTTTCTGTTCACCCCAGCGCAAATTGGTTTGGAATCCTACCATATTCCATAACTGACCCGCTTTATCTTCCTGCCGCAACTGCACTACAGCATAGGGTCGTTTGCCTTTATTTTCTGGGGCACGGAAGTCTCCCTGACGAGCATCAAATAATCCTACCGGTTTCAAAGGACCATAGCGCATGGTATCTTCCCCTCGCCGCGCCATCTCTTCAATCGGTAGACAGCCTTCAAAGAATTTGGCGGTTTCTTGCTCAAAGTCCTTCAACTCAGTTTGTTCCGCCGCACAGAGTA
>JAAHHL010001351.1 GCA_010672185.1 Caldora sp. SIO3E6
AATTTAGAAGGCAGAAGGCAGAAGGCAGAAGGCAAAGCCGCAGGCTAGGCTCAAAGGAAAGGAACAATATGAGCAAGGTAGAAGGGAATTATTTCTGTTTATCCGAATTTGATATATTTCTGCAACTTCTGTCATTTCTAAATTAAGGTAACAAGGGCATCAAACAATAAGGATATAGTCACTGATGGCGAAAACAGCTCTGATTACGGGTATTACTGGTCAAGACGGCTATTACCTTAGTCGCTTACTATTAGAGAGAGGTTACTCTGTTATTGGGCTGCTACCGCCGCAGCGGAGTGATAGTATAGCTAAACTAGGAGCACTTGTCAACGAAATTCAAGTCTGTACTGTTGAGCTAACTGATCCTGTAGGTTTACTTAAGATAGTAGAGCAGTTACAGCCCCAAGAGATTTATAACTTAGCAGCTCCCAGTTTTGTTCCAGATTCCTGGAATGATCCTCTCGGTACTCTCGACTTAGTTACAGGTACAGCAACTCGACTACTAGCAGCCGTGCGACAGGTAGGTATTGATACGCGATTTTATCAAGCAAGTACTTCAGAGATGTTTGGGCAGGTTAGGAGTTCACCTCAAGATGAGGAAACACCCTTTCGCCCCATGAATCCCTATGCAGCAGCCAAGTTACATGCTCATTGGACAATGGTTCATCATCGGCAACACTATGGATTATTTGCCTGTAGTGGCATTTTGTACAACCATGAATCCTCCCGACGTCCTCCTAATTTTGTAACGCGGAAAGTTTCTTTAGGAGCCGCAGCAATTAAATTGGGACTGAGGGAAACCTTGGAAATGGGTAATCTAGAAGCTAAGCGAGATTGGGGCTATGCTGGTGATTATGTAGAAATGATGTGGCGGATGTTGCAGACTCCAGAACCAGAAGATTATGTCATTGGTACTGGTCAGTTACATAGTGTAAAGGAACTAGTGACAGCAGCGTTTGATTGTGTAGGGTTAGATTGGAATCAGTATGTAGTGGTTAATCCCAAATTTTTGCGAACAGATGAACATTTTCAGTTAGTGGCTAATCCAACTAAAGCGAATAGGAATCTTGGCTGGAAACCTCAAGTTAGCTTCGAGGCTCTGATTGAAAAAATGGTCATGAAGGATTTGGAGCGCTTGCAAAGTGGTAAGATTGCCCCTGATACTGTGGGTTAAAGTGGAAGTGATTCATAAATGGTTGTGGAAAATCCTTGGGTAATCTTCAAGCTGAAAGCTGACAGCTGACAGCTGACAGCTAAAAATTGATAGCTAATGACTTATTCTCCCAAACCTACTTATAAGAATCAAAGCTCAATTTCTTGCCCTTGCTCAGTGAAGCGAACATCACTAATATTAAATTGTGAATTATCAGTCAGGGTTTTACGCAAACTGCCGAACAGAGCCAATTGTTCACAAGTAGACAAAGAAAGAAAACGTCTTTGAGAATCAGGGGACAATCGCAAATCGACAGTAGCCATACCACTACCCGCATCGACATCGACGCGATATCCGGCTAATTCTAAGTCACTGGAGGCAACTTGCTCCAGAACTTCGCCGACAGCAGCATTTACAGAATTCTCAGCAGAGACAGCTACTTTATTGGGTACTAGCTTCTCGCACTGAGCATCAACCTGATAAATATCGAGGGTGAGACGGTTTTTATCAGTGCCAGTATCAGCGGCTTTGTCGCCCCCAGGACTAGGTGTCTGAGTTTTATCAGGAGTGTCATCCTTCGTATCTGAAGATCCTGCTGGACTCTCAGTTACAGGTGTAGAAGGTGAGCCAGATTGATTGTTGCTATTATCAGTAGTTGGAGCATCACCACTACAACCAGCAAGCATCACACCAACTAACAGAGGAATGAAATATTGTTTGATATTGTACATATGAACTTGAATAAAGCTATTGCTCTCTACGGAACTTATAGTATAGAACGCAAAAGCTCCGCGTCTTCGGTAGAGCAAATTGCTAAGGTGAACTCGGAATCCTCTTGCCTGTAGGCTGAGGAGTGTCAATTGTATGACTAATAACCATTGGAATCGCAATCATATCCTTTCTTTAGCTGATTTTGAGCCAGCTGAATACGATATGGTGCTACAAACTGCTGCCAGCTTTCGGGAGGTACTGTCTCGTAGGACGAAAAAAGTACCAACGCTGCAAGGTAATGTGGTAGCCAATTTGTTTTTTGAACCTTCTACCCGTACTCGCAGTAGCTTTGAACTGGCGGCAAAGCGCCTTAGTGCTGATACCCTCAACTTTTCACCAGGAATATCTTC
>JAAHHL010001352.1 GCA_010672185.1 Caldora sp. SIO3E6
CAAACACAATATGAGATGCTTCGAGACAACTTAGCAAAATTTCTACATATGCAAATCGAGGACTCAGATGATCTAGTTACTTCAGACGGAATCTGCAAAGTCAAAATCCCTGCTCATGACTCTTCTTCTCCTTTACCTTTACATTATGATGTCTACTCAACCTATTTACATGGAGACCTCCATCCCCGCAATGTGTTGGTTTTGGGGGAAGAAAACAGCTTAAGATTAAAGATTATCGACCTCGCTTACGCTGTTGTAGACGAAGAAGATACTTGTCCAGCACCGATGGCCTATGATTTTGCTGTTTTAGAAGTTGATGCCAAAGCCAAGATGGCGATCGATATCCAATTCCGAGAGTACCTTCACAGCTCTGCTAGGAGCAACGATCTTAGATTACTAGAAGCTCTTGAGCAAGCAGAGGCTCAAGTCTGGAATTGGTGTCGAGAACAGTTACCAGATTGTTTTATCTCATCTTGGAACAACTACCAAGATGATTCTCAGCCACTCCCTCAACCTGATGAAGTAAATTTCGGTAACGGATTTTACTTCGTGGCTGCTTGGCGCGATTTTTGCTTACGCAGGCTCTGGAGGATGACTCAGCTAACAGATGACAGTGTGAGATCTTTTGCAAACTTAACAGAGCAGGATAATTTACACAGAAGTAACTGGACCGCGGCTCATTCCTACGCACAGGCGTTGTTTCTGGCTAGTATAGGCTATCTCAAACTTCTCGACCCAGAAACGGATGAAGGCAAAAAGCGAGGTCTAGCTTGCATTATCGGCGCAATCCACGCATCTTATGTCTTGAACAACCCTGAGAGTTCGTGATGCAAGTTCTAGTCAATGGTCTACTCGCCGCCGCGATCACCTGTATGTCGGGACTGGGTTTCGCCCTGATCTACCGCACAGCAGGATTCTTCCATTTTTCCTACGGAGCAACCATTACTGCTGGAGCCTACTTTGCCTTCCTGTTTCACCAATGGCTGAATTTCCCACTGCCCATTTCCCTATTAGGGGCGATCGCTGCTACCGCTGCTTTGGGAATCTTGCTGGATGGGATAATTTACCGACCGCTCCGTGTCAAACAGTCTACTTCCTTGATTGCCACCCTAGCTTCACTGGGAATTTACACTGTAGTCCATAACCTTATCTCCCTGATCTTTGGTGATGAAATCAAAAGCATTCTTCAGGTTACTCCAGCCTCAAGCCTGAAGCTTTTTGGAGCTGCCATCACTCCAATTCAGACAGGCATTCTAGCCAGCAGCATTCTCCTGACTGGGACGATTATTTGGTGGATGAAAACCTCGGATTTAGGCAAAGCAATGCGGGCTCTAGCTAGCGATGCGATGCTAGCTAGAGTTTGTGGTATAGACAGCGATCGCCTGATTAAGTGGGCTTTTGCCATTGGCTCCTGTCTGGCGGGGATAACAGGCATCCTCATTGCGCTAGACTTGGACATGACCCCGACGATGGGAATGAGCCCAATGCTCATGGGCATGGTAGCCTTCATGATTGGTGGATTAGATCGCCTAGTAGGTGTAGTGCTAGGAGCACTAGTCCTCAGTTTCCTGCAACAGCTCGCCGTCTGGTTGCTCGGCGCTCAATGGCAAAACGCGATCGCTTTCATTGTTCTATTGGGCTTCTTGCTCTTTCGACCGCAAGGTTTTTTGGGAAGAGCGACTCAGCGAACAGTTCGGCAAACAACCGTCTAAGAGCTTATGGACTATCTCATCCACATCCTAATTTTAATTGAGATTTACTACATCCTAACCACAGCCCTCAACCTCATCGCTGGTTATACTGGACTCCTATCCATTGCCCAAGCCGCTTTTTATGGAGTAGGAGCTTACATTGGAGCTTTGATGGCTCTAAACCTAAACACTCCCTTCTGCCTCAATTTGTTCTGCGCTGTTGTACTTTGCGCTTTATTTAGCATTTTACTTGGCTTACCCTCGCTGCGAGTTCACGATGACTACTTCACGGTTGTTACCCTAGCTTTCCAGATCATCACTTTCAGCATACTTAATAACTCGGTTTCCCTAACTGGCGGTCCACTGGGGTTGCCTGGAATCCCTGAGGCAAAAATCTTGGGATGGAGTTTGTCCCCTACCAGTCACTTTCTGCTATTCACCTCAATCTTGTCTGCGATCGTGCTTTGGCTGACCCATCGTCTGGTTTCGTCGCCCTTTGGGCGGGTGCTCAAGGCAATTCGAGAAGATGAGATCTTCGCCCTTTCTCTGGGTAAGAACGTTGCCGCTTATAAAGTCTCAGA
>JAAHHL010001353.1 GCA_010672185.1 Caldora sp. SIO3E6
TGGTGGGGAACCATTGCCCACTGCTAATGATCCTACTGTGCAGCCACCAGGCTCCTCTGTTCCTGGCTTCAATCCCAACCAGCCACCAGCTAGCTCTATTCCTGGTATTATACCTACTCCAGGTATTAACCCTAATCAACAACCAGGAATACCCAACTTTAACAGTCCCAGTCCCGGTAATTTACCACAACCAGGAATACCCAATTTTAACAGCTCCCCCAGTCCTGGTATACCACAACTAGGAATACCCAACTTTAACAGTCCCAGTCCTGGTAATCCACAACAATCTTTGCCTAACGAGACAGGGAATAATCCGAAACCTACTCCTACCGCTTCTCCGGGAGAGACAAACTTTGCTCCTGAGAGTTGATTGAATAGTTCCTAATTTTGCGGAAAAACGCGGAAATTAGTTTGCCAGAGTAATCTTGACAGGGTGAACTACTACACCCTCTATCCCGTTGCTAAAAGCATCTGGGACTACTTTGCGAATGATGTTGTAACTGCCGTTGATGTCGGCGTTGAATTTGATGCCTTTTTTAGAACAGTACAGCCCACGCTTCACACGACGACCGCTAAATTTTACACATGAAGCCTCATTACTTCCATAAACAGGTATCAAATCTCCATCCAGGAAACTAGCCACCGACGTATAAGATTCTTCGGTGATAATGACTTTTATGCCCACCAGTTTAGCTTTATAGGTTAACATCTCGATAAATCTTCCATGGGGAACGCTAGTAAAGTTCTGGTTGTTAACCTTCCCGATATTGATTCCTTGCTTCCAGTTCTCGTTTTTCCCAATCACCAGAGTTTTGATGTTGTTTTCCACTAACTGATTGATAATCCACCGACTGGACTTATGGAGATAGTCGTCAATCTTAAATCCTCGCTTGGTTGATAAACGCGCTCATTCTGGTGGACGTTTTCCTGTTTCCCCTTAGTTGAGATTGCAGTAAAGCTTTTTTCTTGTTGTAGTAATTGTTGATTGCCTTAACCGGTCTGCCGTTAATCACGAAAGGTTTAAATCCTAATTGATTTGAAGTTACAGCCGCTAAGTTGTTGAGTCCAATATCTACACCTGCTATCCCTTCTCCGCTAACCAACTGTTCAATGGGTTGCTTATAAATCACCTCCACCATGTAGTAATCAAGGCGAGGAACAATTCTTACTTCCTTGATATCCTGCTTGCGGCAAGAAATCATCAGGTTTGTTCCCGATGGCTTAATCCATCCTTTTTTGAGCTCTTTAAAACTAATAGCCTGGATGGTGTAAACCAGTAGATTACGCCCCTTTTCCTTATCTTTGTACTTGGGAAGCTTGGGTTTGCCCTTGAATAAGACCGGGTTTTTCTCGTATGCCTTATTAGCTTCTTTCCAAGCTTTCCAGTTTCTGTCCAAGCACCGCAGAACTTGTTGAGAGACTTTGCGGGGTAAAGCACAATAAGACTCCTCTGTTTTCAGGCGAGATGCCATGAAGTTGTAGTGGAGGATTTGATTGGTTTTAAAGAAGTGTTGACGAATTTCGTAGTTAGCTCGGTTGTAAAGATTTTTCGACTTGAATGCCAACTCATCAATCTCTTTCCCTTCTCGAGAACATTTACGAACTACGTGCTTCTCAACCAGTCTCATTGTTTCCATTGCCAAGTGATGAGAGCGTAATCGGATAATTTCATCGGGTAATCTAATCGACCTCTGTATAGATTACCGCATATTGCCTCAATCTTCCTTATTTTTAATAAATGAAAACAATACGACTTATTCAGCAAGCCTTAATTATCCATTATCCATTGTTCATTATCCATTATTCAAATAATGCCAACACTCACCGGCGATCGCCCAGTCTTCTTGGGTATGAACTACTAAAACTCGTACCCTAGATTCAGGGGTGGCAATGTCTACATTCACTGGGTGAGCCAAGTTTTTGTCTTCATCTAGGCTAACCCCTAAGAAGCCTAATCCAGCACAGGTAGCTTCCCGCACAGCAGCAGATTGTTCCCCTACTCCAGCGGTAAATACTAAACCATCTATCCCCCCAAGGCTAGCCGCCATAGCTCCAATTCCCATCTGTAATCGATGGATATACATCTCAAAGGCTAGCTGAGCGCGAGGGTCTCCGGTTTCTCTTGCCGCTAACACTGCCCGCATGTCTCCTGAAGAACCAAAAATGCCCCTTAAGCCCGATTCCCGGTTTAGCATCTGATCTAGGTGATCGACGGTGAAATTGTGTTCCCGCATCAGGTAAATGCCAATGGCAGGATCGATGGAGCCACTA
>JAAHHL010001354.1 GCA_010672185.1 Caldora sp. SIO3E6
ACACAAAGGCTGTAGCACCTAAGTAACTCAAAACTCCTTGAAATTTGGTAATAAATGGCTAAAGCTATAGCTGTTAATACTTTGCCAATTCAAACTAATAATTTAGCACACCAACTACGGAAGACCCTGATTTAAGCGAGTATTATATTAATGATGTGAATAAAATTTTGGGTATTTTAGCGAGTGGAATTCAGTAATTTGGCATTAATTCCCGTGGAACAGGCATCTTGCCTGTGAATTAACTCTTGTGGAACAGGCATCTTGCCTGTCCTTGTCTAAATTATACCAAATCCGGTTACAATAGAGCCGTTTTGAGCAAACCGTGAAATTCCTGTAGGGACGTTTCATGAAACGTCTCTACAATGTGGGCATAGCGGGTATATCGATACCGGATTTGGTATTACAAGTCATTTTTGGTATTAGATCATAGTAGAAATGACAACTACAGAAAAAGCACAATTAGTAATTTGTCTTCGCAACGAGGGTTGTGAGGATTTAACAAAGTTTAAGGTTTATCAAGTTTTGCCCGATCCCTCAGCAGCGAGAGATAACTATCTTCGGGTGGTGGATGATTGTGAAGAAGACTACCTGTATCCAGAGGACTACTTTTTGCCAGTTAAATTTCCTCAAGCGGTGGAAGAAGTACTGTTAGCAAGTTTAGGTAATCCCTAGTGGCGTGACACAGCTAAAACTGTAGGTTGGGTGGAACGTTCACGTAACATCTCCGAAGGAGAAGTAAAACCCAACACAATGTGCTCTGGCGTTGGGTTATGCTATCGCTACACCCAACCTACTTATGCCACTCATGCCTCATTTTAGGTGGGTCAGTCCAGTAGTGTGATCGCTTAGCGTGCGCGTAGTGCGAGCATCTTGCTCGCTAGAGGTAAAAAGCGATCGCACTCTCGGAGGTGAAAAGCGATCACACTCTCGGTAGATTTGGTGTGTTATCTTGATTTACTGAACATAGGAGAGGATAGGATAAAAACGAATGTACCTCACAAGTATGAGAAACGCTAAAAATAGGTATTAAACGACATAGAATTTTTTCGTATGCAAGTCACTGTTGAAATTCCTGACAACATTGCTCACAGACTAGAGCAAACTGAAGAAAATCTATCTGTTCGTCTCTTGGAACTTATGGTTGCTGACTCTTACCGTAATGGTAAGCTTAATACAGCTGAATTTCGACAAGTTCTGCAACTGCCAAATCGTTTAGCAACTCATGCTTTTCTCAAGCGCATGGGAGTTTATTTAAATTATGACGAGACTGAGTTAGAACAGGATATTCAAACCCTTAAGATGTTTAGAGGATAATGATTGTTATTTCTGATACCTCTGCTATTTGTTATCTCTTGATTATTAATCAGATTGATATATTACCTGCTCTATACACAAGTATCATTATCCCTCAAGCCGTTGCCGATGAACTGAGTGCCTCTGAGTCTCCACATGTTGTCCAAAGCTGGATTAGCCAACCTCCTAATTGGCTACAAATCCAAATTATCGAATGGACTCAAGATATTGAGTTAGAAACCTTGGATTTAGGGGAAAGTGAAGCAATTTTACTGGCGGAGCGAGTGAAAGCAAATTTAGTAATTTTAGATGATAAAGCAGCAAGAAAAATTGCCGCAAAACGTGGATTAAAAATAATTGGTCTTTTGGGAATTATCAAAGATGCTGCCAGAACTCAATTACTGGATGCATAAGTAACTTTTGAACAGTTACAAACTGCTGGTTTTTGGGTTGCACCTAGTTTGCTCAAACGTTTGTTAACGGATGATTAAAACGAGTGATCGCATTTTCGATGCTTTACCCACTTTATGGCAAAATAAATGACCGGTAACTGATACCCAAAATTCCGGCAAACCTCAGCAAGTTTTCTAAGGTTAGATAAGGGTGGGGAGATGAAGAGATAGAGGAGAATTGAAATCCTGCGAAAATTTCGTTACCCTACTCCAAGGCTTTAATCTCATATCAACCCCTCGTCTTCAAGCTCTTTTAATAATTTGTCGTAGAGTTGATCTGCTTTGGGTACATTTTCTTCGTACCAGTGGCTGTTACCAGCTTTGTTGCCTCCAAGAAGAAGTACTGCAACCTTACGGGGATCGAATGCATACAAAATCCGATAAGGTTCACCCTTATGCTGTACTCTAAGTTCTCGCATATGCGAATAACGTGAACCCTTAATACCTGAACTGTAAGGAAAGAAAAGATTTGTTCCTTTTTCTTGGAGCAAATTCACCATAGAATTAACAGAGTCTTGGGTTGCT
>JAAHHL010001355.1 GCA_010672185.1 Caldora sp. SIO3E6
TCCAGAGAATGTCTTAACCGCCCTGGCGACTGCTATAGGTGGTCGGTTTTAGGTTTTAGGAATTTTTCATTTATAAGCAAAACCCACACTTGAAGGTGTGGGCTTTTTAGATAACATTGATATAAAGTGGGCACTGTCCACTAGATCTATTTACTTTGAATCGGGAACTGCCTACATATCAGAGCTACGAGCCAAGTTACCCTCGTCGCTAACTCCTCCAGTACTGCCAAAACCAGTCATACTGGTTTCCTTGAGGAATCCAGAGTAGGCTTCCATACCATGTTCGCCAATATCTAAGCCTTCCATTTCTTCTTCTGGAGTTACCCGGATGCCAATAGTCGCTTTCAGGGCTAGCCAGAAGATGGAGCTCATAATTACTGTGAAGGCTCCAATGGAGATAATACCAATAACTTGGCTAATTAGTTGACTGAGACCACCACCAGAGAATAGACCCCCGTCGATGGCAAATATCCCCACAGCCAAGGTTCCCCAGATACCATTGACTAAGTGAACGGAAACGGCTCCTACTGGATCGTCAATTTGGATGCTGTCAAAGAAACCGACAGAGAACACGACAATGATTCCTGCGATCGCACCAATGATCACAGCTGAGGTATAGGAGACACCGGCGCAACCAGCGGTAATACCTACCAAGCCTGCCAGAATTCCATTGATAGTCATGGAAAGGTCTGGCTTACTATCTTTGATCCAAGTCGTAAATGTTGCTGTTACTGCACCAGCTGCTGCTGCCAGGTTAGTAGTCAGGGCAATGTAAGCTATATTGGTGGATGCGGCTAGTTCTGAACCTGGATTGAAGCCAAACCAGCCAATCCAGAGAATTAAACAACCTAGGGTCGCAATACTCATATTGTGACCGGGAAGGGCACGAGGTTGACCGTTTTCATATTTACCAATGCGCGGTCCTAAGATTGCCGCTCCCATTAAAGCTGCCCAACCTCCCACGGAGTGAACTACCGTTGAACCGGCAAAGTCAGAAAAGGGAGTATCTAAGCCACCTAGCCAGCCATTACTAGACCAAACCCAGTGCCCAGTAATAGCATAGGATACGGCTACTAGCAGAACGCTGAAGATTAAAAAGGCATCATACTTAATCCTCTCAGCTACTGCACCGGAAACAATCGTGGCAGCGGTGGCAGCAAAAGCAACTTGGAAGAGGAAAAAGACAGATATGGGTAAACCATCGGGAAAAGGGTCTAGTCCATAGGTGGCAGGATCAGTGCTACTTAGGAAAAAGCCGCTCATCCCAATAAATCCACTGCCTTTACCAAACATCAAGGAAAAACCAATTGCCCAAAACGCGATGGTCGCGATTCCAAAAACAATCAGGTTCTTTGAGAGGATATTAACCGCATTTTTCTGGCGACAGAAACCGGTTTCGAGCATCCCGAACCCAGCATTCATAAAAATTACCAGAACTGCTGAGGCTAAGATGAAGACAATATTCAGAATTCCTTGAGTCAGTGCACCTTGCTCGATCGCCTCTAGATCAATAACATCTTGAGCAGAAGCAGCTGTACTCCAGACGACAACAATGATTGCTGCTAGGGGAATGCAGGCGAGCCAGTAGGGAGAAAAGGATGTGGCAAGAGTTCTTAATGGTTTGAAATAGGGGGCATTCCAGATATTCTGGGAAGAGCCCTGAGCATGGGATCGCCGATCGTTCTTGGGCGATTTTTCTTGGTTTAAAGTTTTCTGGAACTTTAGTCTAGACATCATTAATTTGCGAGAGGTGATTCTCCAATAATTAATCAATAAGCTGTAAATCAACTCATTTCCAGTTAATAGCACCCTTTATCGTTAGGGATTCAGTTCGAGGTGAACCCTAATCGTTATTTGCCCTGTATACGACCAGATACTAAAGTTCTAGCTTCTCCAGAGTTATTGACTGGAGCGATCAGTGGTTTCCTCAACTGAAACAGCTTTTACAAAGCAAATCATACAAGAATCTGGGTAGATAACCAAAAAACTCAAGTTCTTTTGATAGATGAGTTTTGCTTTGAAAATTTACACATTATGTAATGGTTAAGTAATTATTTTTCTGTATCAATTTATACTTTTTATCTACCGTCAGGATGTTTTGCAGTGATCTTCAAAGAATTAGGAGGAAGCACTCCCATCTTTGGAACTTAATATCCTCAACTTCGTCCTCTGAGGAGGCAGGAGGCAGGAGGCAGGAGGCAGGAGGCAGGAGGCAGGAGGCAGGAGGCAGGAGGCAGGAGGCAGGAGGCAGGAGGCAGGAGGCAGGAGG
>JAAHHL010001356.1 GCA_010672185.1 Caldora sp. SIO3E6
TGCTGTAAGTCTTCTTCTGTTGCACCAACTCGCAATTCAACTGGCTCACTGACAAATGCTGCTGCTAAAGTTGCCATCTGATTTCTCCTTAAAATTAATAAAGTTTGTCTCTTGTGTATTGGCTAAGCCAAGATCACAGGGAAATAATTCCCCAAGCCGCTAGGGCAAGGGCTGCTGTGCCGAGAGTTAGCACTCCAGCACCAGCAATGGTAATCACTGCCCCTACCTTGCCCAGCCATGCTGGGGGAATATAGGGAGGCTCCATCGGTTGGAAGTAGCCTAATGCCTCCAGTTGAGCACGGTAGTCCGCACCATAACGAGGCATTCGGGCGAAGGGAAGCTCTCCTTGAGGGCGTTGATGCAAGATCCGCCGCCGTTGGTAGGGAACAGTATCAAAGCCAAAGTTATCCAGATACTCCTCACTGTTAAGTAAGTCATCAACAAACCCTTGTAACCCCTTGGTGGCGAGGACGATCGACCAGGCAATCTTTTCGCGATCGCTGTAAACGTCCCGCCCCAGAATTCGCTGTACGCACATTTGGGCGAATCGATAGTTGTTATTGACTTCGTAATTCCGCCGCCAGAAGGGTTCAGAAAGAACTAGTCCGCGAATGAAGTCCCGGACCGTAATTTGACCATTGCGTAGTTGGGACTCCAAGCCTTGTTGGCGGTTACTCACCAACATCTGTTGCTCGTTAAAAATCTGCCGGTAAGCTGCCCCGATAAGATCATCCATTTCCAAGGGGGAAGGCAGGTTTTCGGTAGTGAAAATCCGGGGCTGTTCTTCCCCTAGGGTTTCATAGCTAGCAACACGCTGGTTTTGACTGATTGGCGCATACTCAAGTAAAGGAATTGCCATGTTTTTTGGTTTATTAAACGAATTTTTTACCACATTGGTTCGTAGCTAGGCTTTAGTAGTCTCTCGTTAAGATGTGAGCACCAAAGCTCAGCTACGAACCATTGATTACCTAGCAATTAGCTATAGTTAGTTCACACCACCTCAGTGATGCTGGCAATCTTGCCACCAGCGCGATGAATCCGCTGGATTTGTGGAGTCATACGATTTCCGGGGACGATGTACTCGGTAGTACTAATTCGGCGAGGACTGTCAAATTTCGCTCCTTTGACCAGAATCTTGAAAGTCTTTTCTGTCGCATCTTTGTAAGCTGACAGACGACCTCCAGTAGTAGGAACAGCTGCTTTGGTAGCACCGTTGCCCGCAACATCGCTAACTAAACGAGCTCCAGAAAAGGCACTGTCCACCCCAGCATATCCCTGATACAGAGACAGGGTGCGGTTGTAGCCGACATTCTTCTGTCCGACTTGAGTTTGAGCACCTTGATAGTAAGGTACGATATTTTCGCCGAATTTCTCCTGATACTCGTCACTGTCGATGTAGGAGTCGATTTCTGCATCATAGCCCTGCTCAATACATAGGCAAATATGCTCAGAAAGTTCGGCTTGGTCAGTGGGAGCGCGACCTAACAAATGCTTGAAGTTAAGTTCAACAAAGCGGTAGGGGGCACAAGACTCAAAGTAGCGGCTGCGATAGAAGTCGGATTTAGCCACAGCGCGGACAAATTCCCGTACCGTGAAGTTACCATTGGCCAACTGAGACTCAGCAGTAGCCAACCGTTCGCTTTCCATGACGTGGGGGTTACCTAAGACTTGCTTGTAAACCGCTTGAATGACTGCTGCCACATCGTCGGGATTTCTCGACGGGCGAAGTTCTACTGGGGCATCTAAAACCACACTCATTGACATTCTCCTTAAAACAATCTTTAAATCCGATTTAGCAGGCAGTAATACTAGAGATTACCCCGCCCAAAGCGTGAATGCGCTTATATTCTTGTGATAGTTTGTCAAAAGGCACAAAATAAACCTTGTTGCTGCGGCGGAACCGCGAAATAGAACGGACTTTGCCGGGAGAGCTATAGCCGGTGACTTCAATACGATAGACTTTGCCTTCTTCGCCAGCACCAGAACCCAAACGTGTCCGTGCCCCGGCCAAGGTTTCTTGGAAAGACCAACCATTTCCAGGGGAACCACCAGAAGGAGGAATCACCGCCAGGGGAGTTTCCTGGATGACGTACTGGTTCAACACTGGGCTTTTTCCAGAAAGGCTGCCTTTGAGGTCATGGCAAGGGCAGTCCAGGACTGTGCCTGTGCTAAATTGTTTGTATGAGGATTGTCCTCAGCAAACTGTTGGGTTACATAGCTGGTCAAAAAATCTGCTAATTCTTCTAATCTGGGCTTTTCTTGATTA
>JAAHHL010001357.1 GCA_010672185.1 Caldora sp. SIO3E6
CCTCATTTGGAGGGGGCACCGGTAGCCGTAGTGATGGAGTTCCTCTCCGATACAGAATGTGGAGAGCTTTCGATACGTTCGACTCCCCCTTATGGTAAGGTCTACTTCTATGAGCAAATCCTGCAAGTTCCCACCTATGTAACTTACGACCCCTACGAATTGAGTTTAGAAGTGCGGTACTTGCACCAAGGAAAGTATATCTTGCGCTCAGCGGACCAGAATGGACGCTTCTGGATTCCTGAGTTAGGACTATTCCTAGGAATGTGGCAGGGAGAGCGACTTGAGCAAAAGATGAACTGGCTGAGGTGGTGGGATCAGGAAGGGAATTTGTTGCTTTGGAGTAGTGAACAAACAGAAAAAGAGTCTCAACGTGCTGAACAAGAGTCTCAACGTGCGGAACAGGAGCATCAACGTGCCGAAATGCTAGCAGCTAAATTACGCGAATTAGGTGTTGATCCGGATCAGCTCCCCTAAACTCAGAAAAATCATACCAAATCTGGGGATTGGTTGGGTTAACCTGAGAATGGTGTTGGGCGGGTTTTGATTGGAAGATTCAGGTAAAATAGCCTAATTTGTCCCTAAACCCGCCCCTACAGCAATTGATATCGTAATTCCCAATTCCCAATTCCCAATTCCCAATTCCCAATTCTAAATTCCCAATTCCCAATTCCCAATTCCCAATTCCCAATTCCCAATTCCCAATTCCCAATTCCCAATTCCCAATTCCCAATTCCCAATTCCCAATTCCCAATTCCCAATTCCCAATTCTCAATTCCCATGACCCTTGAACCAATTATCAAGGCAATAATCACAATTGCAGGTTCGGCTACTCCTTTAGTTAAGAATAAACTAGAGCGTCATGAACAGGTAATTAAGATTCTCCAGAAACTTAACCTTAATCCTGAACATCCTCCTGCTGATTTTACTGGAGTTTATCAATACTCTCTGGTTGAATACGGTGTTGGTAAGCCGGAGCCGATCCTGGAATTGTTTCGGCAAAAGGAGATTCAACAGGCTCTGCGCCAAGCTTTTGAGCAAAATAAGTTTTCCTTGCTCCTCCAAGAAGCAGATATATTTCTCGACTGGCACTGCTTGGGGGATCAGATTCGGGAGTTGGGGATTGATCCGCGTCGGGAGTTTTACGAGTTTGCTGCGGTGTTTGTACAAGTAGCTAAACGCACCCGCACTCCGGCAGAAGTGTTGACGAATCAGCAGCTTGGTTCTCTCCACCAAAGCCTGAAGCAATTGCAGCAGCGTTTGGATAGACTACCCACAGTGGAAGGGATTCGTACTGAAATTGTTCAGTTGCTGGAACAAAATTATCCGGTACTCCAGGCAACTGAGTCAGCGACAGAAGAGTCTTGTCGCGCTTTACTATTAGCTCAACAGTTGCGAGGCTGGTTTGAAACCTTAGATTATCGCTTTGAGCCTTATCAAGTTTGGGAAGAGGATTATTTTGAGCAGATTATCAATATTCCAGCAAGGCGGGGATTTGACCGTATTTTAGTCCGAGGTATTGCCGGAGAGGTACAGCTAGCAGATGTGGTGGCACTAAGGCAATCGGTAGAACAGCAGAATACTGATGAAGGTTGGTTAGTTACGGCTCGTCGCCTGAGTCCTTCTGCTAGGGATGAGGTGGAAAAGCGGGAAAATCGTCACCTATTTTGCTATACCTTTGATGACCTGTTAGACGAAACCGCTGATTTTAGTAACTATATCACTTGGTTGGAAGCACAAGTCAAGGATAAGGGTATCGAGCAAATGTATGTTCCCCTTGCCTGCACCAAAGAAGAATTTGACCCGGTGAGCAAACAGCGGCTGGCAGTTAGTCGTTATGATCAGCGGGATGGTTGGATTGATGGCTATGTTGATTTGTGGTTAGATGATCCAGTTAAGGAGCATCTCTCAGTTTTGGGAGAATTTGGTACAGGTAAGACTTGGTTTGCCTTTCACTACGCTTGGACTGCTCTCCAACGGTATCTTGAAGCCAAGCAGAGGGGTGTACAGCGCCCTCGTTTACCCCTAGTTATCACCCTGCGGGATTACAGTAAAGCACTAAATGTGGAGAATGTTTTAGCAGGCTTCTTCTTCAGTAATCATAACATCCGTATTAATAGCGAAGTTTTTGACCAACTTAATCGTATGGGCAAACTATTGCTTATTTTTGATGGGTTTGATGAGATGGCGGCAAAGGTGAATCGCCAGCAGATGATTAACAACTTTTGGGAGTTGGCGAAGGTGGTAGTACCGGGAAGCAA
>JAAHHL010001358.1 GCA_010672185.1 Caldora sp. SIO3E6
CACTAATAAATTCGTAACTAAGTTTGCCCTGACAGATACCTTTCCCGATGATAATGAGACTTTCCCTCTCCAAGATGTCTTTGGTAATAACCCAGCCAATGTAACAGTTAATAACGATACTGAAACAATCTTCGGAGACAGGGTTCGTTTAGTGCTCAACACCAGCTTCACTGGCACCGATAGCCTGATCACTCGTTTGGCAGCTGGTAACCTTAGTGCTTTTGATATCAATAATCCTGGTGGTGTGGCCACAGGTGAGACATTCCAAACCTTTAACCTCTCCCCTGGTGATAATAACAACGTTACCGTAGACTGGTTAGCCTATTACTTCAACTGGGAAGCTTCATCTCTGTATGTTGCTGCTTTTGGAGGTATTCACAGTGACTATGTTGCCAATACCTTCAACCCCTACTTTGAAGACTTCGACGGTGGTAATGGTGCTCTGAGTACCTTCGCTTCCGAGAACCCCATCTACCGGATTGGTGGTGGTGCTGGTGGAGCGATTACTTTGGGTGTCGGTCCCCTGGAAAATATTCTCGGTCCAAACGCTGCTTTAACCTTGGGTTACTTGGCAGGTCCTGATGCAGCTAATCCAACCAATGGTAACGGTCTATTCGACGGTGAATACTCAGCTTTAGGCCAGCTAAGCTTCAATCTAGGCGATCGCATAGGCGTTGGTTTGACCTACAACCATGCCTACCACAGGGCTCGCAGCCCCATCTTTGACCTAGGTGGTGGTCGTGATGGAGGATTTGCATCTGGTGTAGTCGGTAGCTTTGCCGCTAACCAACCAGGAGCCTTGGCAGTGGCTCTTGGTCTTGGAGATGCTGCTCCTACAGTCACCAACTCCTACGGTGGCTCAATTGCCCTACGCCTGAGTGAAAATGTTTCCATTAGTGGCTTTGGTACTTATACTGATGCCATCTTGCTAGGCCAAGGGGATGCAGAAATCTGGACTTACGGAGGTGGTGTTGCCTTCGCCAATGCAGGTAAGGAAGGCAATGTTTTGGGTATCTTTGGAGGAGCCCAGCCCTATGCTGGTAGTATTGATATCTTCAACAATGCAGGAGGTTTCCGGGTAAATGATGTACCCTATCACATTGAAGCTTTCTACAAGTACCAGGTATCCGATAATATTTCCGTTACTCCTGGGGTAATTTGGTTGCTTAACCCCAACCAAGCTTCGCCTGATTCGGTAATTGGTACTCTCAGAACAACTTTCACTTTCTAGGGTGATTAGCATCAAACTGTAGGTTGGATGGAACCCGAAGTGAAACCCAACACTCCGATGTTGGGTTACGCTATCGCTACACCCAACCTACCTATTACAGAATAAAACTTGATAAAGCCCATCCCCTCCTATAGATATTCATGGGGGTGGGTTTTTTATCAATGGATAATTGATAATTGATAATTGATAATTGATAATTGATAATTGATAATTGATTAATAAAGTGAGGATGATTACTGAATCGATGCTCTAACCACAGCACTTATCCAATCAACAAAAAAAGTCAACAAGACAAAACAAACCAGCGTTACCACCACACTGCGATAATCAAAGCTACTTAATTGCTCGGTCAACAAGACTCCTAATCCTCCAGCTCCTACCAATCCTACAATCACTGTTTCCCGCATACACACTTCCCAGCGATAGAAAATATAAGCCAGGAAACGAGGTAAATTCATCGGGAATATCCCATAGAGAAACAGGAGTAATCCTGGAGTTCCCTGGGATTTTAAGGCTTCTAAAGGAGGCTTGTCCAAATTTTCATTTATTTCTGCCATCAACCTGCCAAGGATGCCTAGATTATGCAATCCTAGTGCGATCGCACCTGGTAAAATGCCTGGAAACATCACAAACATTACCACTAATGCCCAAATAGGTGCAGGAATTGCTCTGCAAAAGAGTAGCACACTCCGGGTGAGTATGAGAATAGTCCAACCCTGTAACGCCGCCAATGGAGAAGCTTTGGGATTAGGATTGAGTAATCCCCCCGGTAGCCAAAAATTATGAGCTGCAGGGAAAGATAGGACAATCCCTCCCATGCCAGAACCAGCAGTTGCCAGAATTGACATCCCTAGGGTTTGTAGGGATAGTTGCCCTAACTGTGACAAAGGTACAGACTGAAAATTGAGGGGAAATGACGCTTGGGCGATCTCACCCAAAAGCTGTTGAGTTCGAGGAGACCAAAACTTGCTCACATCAGGACTAATATACCAAAAACTCCAACAGCACAACACTACTAAAA
>JAAHHL010001359.1 GCA_010672185.1 Caldora sp. SIO3E6
ATTCGATTTCATCAGGATTGATTCCAGCTTCTCGCAAACGTTGAGCCAACCTTTCAGCGCGTTGACTTTCTTGTTCGGCACGTTGACTTTCTTGTTCGGCACGTTGACTTTCTTGTTCAGCGCGTTGACTTTCTTGTTCGGCGTCAGTGAGAATCCATTTACCCTCACTGTCGTACCAACGTAGCCACTGTCTTTCTCGTTCCTCATATTCTCCCTGCCATAGTCCCAATCCTAACTGTAAACCTGGTAACCAAATTCGCTCACCTGTCAATTCCTGTTTTCGGTAGTGGGTGTTCTCCAATTGAAACACCTGCAATTCATTAGTGAGGCGATCGAATATGATGTAGTAGGGAATGCGTAGAATTTGCTCGTAAACTTCCCATTTTGTTGGGGGTGTTCGCTGGCGTTCCGTTTCCCCTAAGTCTTCAGCACGGGTGCTAGGGGAAAGAAATTCGATCGCAACAGTGGGAAATACTCCCTCTTGCCAAGTGACGTAGCTGAGGCGTAACTCTCGGTCTTCGTAAAACCGAGAAACTCCCAAAACACCAAACCAGTCAGGACGCTTGTACCAACTCGGATGGCGAGGATTGTAGTACAGATTCAGGTCGCTGGCAAAGAAAATGCGATCGCTAGGATAATGAGGGGGTCGAAAGGTTGCCGAGCAAAGTTGTGCCTGCAACAGATGAAATTGATCGGGCAAACCTGGTTCCTCCGGGTCTTCACTGGGTAAATCATACATGGTGGGGAGGATTTCTTTCGGGGAATGGGGTGGCTCGACTTGCTTGATAGAGGATTCAACTTTGACACTCATGATTAATAAATTTTAGGTTGAGGTTTACGATAAAACGCGGCAGAACTTCCAATTTTCCCTTTCCCCTTCCTATTTTAGGGTGATCTCAAATACACTTTCACCTGAGTTCACCTCACTCTATTCGATTTGATCAGCAATCTGACTCAATCTACAAAAGCAAGCGATCACAATCCAACCTATAGATATGGTGCTAAGTACCTTGCGGAGCAGGGATTAGTAGATGGAGAACGCTTAGCGATCGCTGGTGTTAGTGCAATAGGGGATACGACTTCAATGGTTTGATTGGACTTTGTGAGATGTTGGGTTTCGTTAGCTAGGTTGGTAATGGGCTAAGTATTGCTAACAACAATCACAAATACCCCATCTCTTACTACGGAGTTTAGCTGATGACAACCGAACGTTTTAAAAAGTTCACAATTTTACATTCTAATGATATGCACGGAGACTTTTTAGCAGAGGCTACTGGTCTTGCAGAGGGTCATGTGATTGGTGGAATGTCTCTGCTCTCCGGATATATCAATCAGGTACGCCAACAGGAGAAAAACGTACTTTTTGTTATTTCTGGCGATATGCTCCAGGGTTCAATGATTGATACGGAATACCAAGGTATTTCCACTATCGAAATTATGAATTATCTGGCTCCTGATGTCGTAACTTTGGGGAACCACGAGTTGGATTATGGGTTACCTCACTTACTGTTCCTCGAAAAGATGGCCAATTTCCCGATTGTCAATGCCAACTTATATATTAAAAAATACCAAAAACGCTTGATGAATCCCTATCTGATCCTCAATGTAGATGGATTCGATATTATGTTTATTGGGATTGTTACTGAAGAAGCTCTGAAATCATTACAAAGATAGTCTTTATAGATTTAGAGTGACTGGAGCACAGCTCATTCAAATATTTAACTATATTATGAGAGAAGAAAACCGCCTAGAGGGTCAAGGGGTGTATTTTCAGGTCAACCAAGGTGTGAAGGCAGTTTACAATGACCAAGAAAAGAGCCTTGAATCCTTAACTATTAAGGGACAAGCTGTACAAGAACATCAACAATATAGCATCAGTCTCGAAAGCTATAATTACCAAAATTCAGACCAGAATTTAGGTATAACCCAAGAAGAGTTAACCAAGTTAGGCGATCCCAAGGTAATCGCTACCAACTATCAAGATGTCTTGGAAGAGTATTTTAGCCATCATCAAAATATTAATAGTCAGATTGAAGGCAGATTGATCTATAAGTAGGTTGTAGGTGTTAGATGGTAGGTGGTAGGTGGTAGGTTGAATTTGTGATTATGGATTACATTTTGGAGCAGCCGAGAACTAGTTTACAGCGCAAGGGTGGAGTTGCCCTCGAACAAGTGAAGCAGGGAATAGGTTTAGCGTAAGCGCTCATACCCAATATAATGACGATCTACTCCATTTTTTTGGCCAATAATA
>JAAHHL010000136.1 GCA_010672185.1 Caldora sp. SIO3E6
TTCTGCCTCCTGCCTTCTGCCTTCTGCCTTCTGCCTTCTGCCTTCTGCCTTCTGCCTTCTGCCTTCTGCCTTCTGCCTCCTGCCTTCTGCCTTCTGCCTCCTGCCTCCTGCCTCCTGCCTTCTCCTCCCTTAACCGTAACTTATCCCAATAATAACTTCGAGTTAATCCAAGAGACGAGGTATTTCGCTATGCTAGCCTGGAAAACCCCTAAACTTGCTCTTAGTAGCGATCGCACATAATTATCCTTATGACACGAGTATATGATTTGTTCTTCAAAGGTGGCCCTGTAATGTGGCCTCTTTTAGGATTATCAGTGATAGCCATTTCTTGTGCTTTAGAGAGAGCCTGGTTTTGGTTCCGACTTTTGACTAAAGAAGACCGCATTGTCCATGATGTACTAGAAGCAGCACGTTATGACTTGAGGGAAGCAGCTAAAATCGCTGACTATGCTCAGTTTTTACCAATCGGTCGTTTTCTGCTAGCTCCTTTAAGGTTAAGGCAACCGACTCCTGAAACCTTCCGTCTCGCGATGGAGGCTGCGGGAGATAAGGAGTTTATTCAGATGCGTAAAGGCGACAAAATGCTGGAGACGATCATCGCAGTTGCTCCTTTGTTAGGTTTATTAGGTACGGTAACTGGTCTAATTGGCACTTTCAACAATCTCAATGTTGGTGGAGGAGGTGGATCTGCGGATGCTACCAAAGCAGCTGCTGGTATTGGGGAAGCACTTCTAACTACCGCTGCTGGTATGATGGTAGCAATTATTGCTTTACTTATTTTCCGCACATTGATCACTTTACAGGCACGCCAGATAGACTACTTTACAGAGGTAGGGAGTGAACTTGAGCTGATTTATCGTCAAATCTGGTACGAACCCTTTGTCGAGCAAAGAGTCGAGCCAAGCAATGGTTATGAGTCTTTACCTAGTAGTCGAGAGCCTGATACTAGACCAATTGAAGGCTGAGTAATGAGCATTAGAAGGCAGGAGGCAGGAGGCAGGAGGCAGGAGGCAGGAGGAACAAGAATTTTCCTTGCCTAAAAAGAAGTCAGCAAACGTTTCATATCAAGCAACTCAGGCATCTTGTTTTCATTTCTAGTTTCTCGAGAGTAATGAGTAATGAGGTCAACTCTCCATTCTTAATTATCCATTCTTAATTATCCATTATCCATTATCCATTATCCATTATCCATTCTTAATTATCCATTATCCATTCTTAATTATCCATTATCCATTATCCATTATCCATTCTTAATTATCCATTATCCATTATCCATTATCCATTATCCATTATCCATTATCCATTATCCATTCTCATAACCTATGCGCTTTAACAAACAACAGCAAGTTTCTTCTACACCAGAAGTTAATCTTATACCACTACTGGATGTATTGATGTCAGTTTTGACATTTTTTATCATTGCTTCCATGAGCTTAACTAGCCAAAAGTTGGCGGGTATCAGTTTACCCGGTGCTGGTGCTGGTTTCAATGAGCAGCAGACTCCAGAGCAGTTGATTGTGGGATTGGACAAGCAAGGTAAGCTTTTGATTAAAGGTGAAACTGTCACTAATGCTGAGTTGGCAAAGGAAATGAGCTCCTTTTTGGACAAGAATCCTCAAGGAGCTGTAATTTTGAAAGCAGACAAAGAATTGCCCTACCAAGAAGTGGTCAAAGTCTTAAAAGAAATGGGTAAGCTAGGAGGTAATCGCGTGTCTTTGTCTATTACGAAAAGTTAAGTAGGTTTGGTCTGAAAAACTGAACTACGTTAAGAAAGGTAAACATAGGTCAGACTCTTACCAATGACAAAAGAAAAGGGACAAATGCCAGTCCTCACTAGCTAACTGTAATTATCCAAACCTACTTAGTTGGGAGCATCCCATTGGGGATAATACGTAGGGTTTGCTGAATAAGTCATATTTCGGGTTTGAATAGGTTAAGTATTCAACTATACATGAGATGAAAGCCTCGTCTGGTATTGCTTTCACACTTATGCAACAAGCCCTCCATAGAGAGGGCAAATCTTTATTTGCTAGTTAATACTCGCGAATCAAAGAGGAAAGCGCTGTATCTTGGGATGGGTATAAGAGTTTTAAGTAAGTAAATATATGTATTTTGGAAGGCTGGAAGTGAAGCTCATGTTAAGTTGATGTGCAGTAAAACCCGAAAATTACGATTTCTTCTCCCAATTAGCTAACAGTTTTATAGAAAACACCGCACATTCTAACTATAACTATCGGTATTTACTTAATTTTTAGTAGTACAAGAGTAATTTATTATACTCAAAATATACAAATAAAACAGCTCTTTAACTTGATTAAAGATTAAGAAATAAAAAAAATAGATTGTTTACTCAAGAAAAATTGATATATTAGCCAAGTGTGAAGGTTTTAGTTAAGCCAATAAGCAGTCACTAAAACAATTTGAAACTGGGAGTTAATAACGTGTCTAACGCTATAAATCAGCAGCCAGAAGCTCAAGTAGTACCATTCTTCGCTCGCTTCTTAGAATCACAAATATCTGAAGAATTAGAAGGTGGTCCTATGACTCACAAGTATCCTTCTGATGCGGACGAGCCTACCACCTACAAGTATCCTTCTGATGAAGAAGATAACTAGTAAGTTTTACATGCAAGAAGAACTTACTCAGCAATTATCGAGCACAATAATGCAGTAGTTCAAATAAGTTCAACTTGCTCTGGAGAGCGCGATCAAGTAGTCTTAATGGTATCCATCGAGATGGCAAAGATCGCGCTTTCCCTCAAATTCTCACCAGAAAAACTTTTATGGCTCAGTCCGGTAACATTATTTTATTGATTACCCACAGTGGTGATTTTTTCACTATAGATAGGGTAGCAGAAGCCATATCAAAAAAAGGGGCGCGACCATTTCGCTTCGATACAGATAAATTTCCCCTAGAAGTTCAACTAAAGGCGCAGTTTGCTCAATTTAAGAGCAGTCATAGACTTGAATATGGCTCCTATTCCATTAGCACCGAAGAAGTGCAAGCTGTGTGGATGCGGCGTATTTGGACACCAGATCTCGGTCAAGAACTCGATCCCCAATTCCAAGAAGCTTGCATTAGAGAATCCCAAGCAACTTTGTCTGGTTTCTGGGATAGCCTCAGAAGTGCTCGTTGGGTAGATGATTTGGAGAGGATAAAAGCTGCAGACAATAAGCAGCGTCAACTACGGGTAGCCTCTGAAGTAGGTCTGACTATCCCCCAGACTCTAATTACCAATAATCCTGAAGAAGCACGAGAGTTTTTCCAGCAAGTGAAAGGGAAAATGGTGACCAAACTATTAACTGCTCTTTCTCATAGCATGGAATATACTTCTTTTTTCTTGTATACCAGTGTGGTTAAAGAAGAAGACTTGGCTGATGCTGGCTCACTACGCTATTGTCCGATGGTTTTTCAAGAGGAAATTCCCAAGCAGTTAGAACTGCGGGTGGTGTTTGTTGAGGGAAATTTATTTGTTGGTGCTCTAGATGCTTCTGTTTATAAAAAATCCAAAGTTGATTGGCGTAAACCTGGTGTTGAAGTTGGTGCGTGGCAACACCATGAGATGCCGGAGGAAATAGTTGCTCGGATTAAAGCACTAATGGCTAAGTTGGGACTGCTATTTGGGGCCTTAGATTTCATCCTTACGCCATCAGGAGAATATGTGTTTTTGGAAGTTAATCCCGTAGGAGAATGGGGAATGTTAGAACGAGACTTAGAACTCCCCATTTCTCAGGCGATCGCAGAAACTCTTGTTTCCCAATAACCTGATATAGCGTTACGCATTTTGGTTAGGACGTTGAGAAATTTATATCACCACAGAGGCACAGAGGAACACAGAGAAAAGATTTTGTTTTAATGTATGCGCGTAGCACTATAACAACTAACCATTAACGATTAATTACCTATGACAGCATTAATCATTACTTTCAGCCAAGACAACGAGAGCATTCCCCTAGTCATGGAAGCAATTGCAGCCAAAGGAGGAAAAGCATTTCGTTTTGACACAGATAGATTTCCCACGGAAGTAAAGCTAGATATTTACCAAGGCAATCCCGAACGAGTAATTATTACCGATGGCGAACAGAAGCTGGATTTGAGTGAAGTCTCCTCCGTTTGGTATCGACGGATGCGCTACGGCAAGAAAATGCCCGAAACCATGGACAAGCAATACAGAGATACTTCAATCCAAGAATGTCGCGCCACTGTTAGGGGGATGATTGCCAGCATCAAGGGATTTCACTTCGACAAAATGGTTAATGTCGATCTGGCTAAAAATAAGCAATTACAACTTCAAGTTGCACGAGAGGTTGGTCTATTTACTCCTCGCACCCTAACCACCAACAATCCAGAAGCAGTCAAGCAATTTGCCTTAGAATGTAAAGAACAGGGCATAATCACAAAAATGCTTTCTTCCTTTGCTATTTATGACGATCAAGGAAAAGAATTCGTTGTTTTCACCAATCCAGTCAAAGATGAAGATCTGGAGCATCTGGAAGGACTGAATTTATGTCCGATGACCTTTCAGGAAAAAGTGCCCAAGGCCCTAGAGTTACGGACAATTATTGTGGGAAATCGTGTATTTACCGCTGCAATCGACTCCCAGAGTTTGGAGGGGTCTACTTACGATTGGCGCAAGGAGGGCAGAGCCTTAGTCAAATCTTGGGAACACTACGATTTGCCCGAAGATGTCGAAAAAAAACTGCTCAAACTGATGGCTTATTTTAGCTTAAACTATGGAGCAATTGATATTATCCTCACACCGGATGGTCGGCATGTATTCTTGGAAGTTAACCCAGTCGGGGAGTTTTTCTGGTTGGAGCTGTTTTCACCAAATTTTCCAATTTCTCAAGCTATTGCTGACATATTACTACCATCGCCTTAACTCACCACTAACAATTAAAAATGAAAGCTGATGTAATCGGCCAAATTACCGAGAATGATGCAGAGGCATTACAGCAAAAAAACGAGAGAGTCAATTTTTACAAGCGCCTATTTAGATATGGTTGGCAGCATAAAAGACCGTTTTTATGGGCAATATTTTTAACTATTTGTGCTTCATTTATTAACTTCTTTATACCCCAAATTAATCGCTATGTTATTGATGTAATTATTCCCGAAAAACAATTTAATATGTTGCCTTGGGTAGGGGTACTGATTTTATCAATGACCGTAGTGGCGGGAGTATTACTCTTTTTTCAATTATATGCAATAAAATTATTTGGGCAAAAAACCATTAATAGCCTTCGTACAGATTTATACGAACATATTCAACATCTATCAATTAGTTTTTTTGAAAACCAACGTACAGGAGAATTAATATCACGATTAGCAGGAGATGTAGATATAGTTGGCAACTTGGTTTCTGCTAATTTAATTGCTATTTTAATAGATAGTTTTGCTTTTGTTGCTGTTTTTATTTATATCTTTGTCAGTAATTGGCCTCTGGCCTTCATGATTGCCCTTACTTGGCCTTTAATTATTTATCTTTTGCAATTTTCCAATAAAAAGCTAGCAACAATTTTCAGTGAGGCAATTCAGAAAGCAGATCTAATCAGTAATCACTTACAAGACACGATAGCCAACATTAAAATTATCAAATCTTTTGGGAACGAGCAGTATGAAATCCAGCGGTTTACTGAATTTAGCCGTGACTATATGGAGACCAATCTTAAGGCAACTAAGTTGTGGTCTATATTTATACCGATCATCAATACCCTCAATGAACTGGGGAATTTAATCACATTAGTCTTTGGTGCTTGGGGGGTGATGGTGGGGAAGCTGACCATTGGTGAATTGGCAGCCCTTTTAACCTATGTTAATCTTTTGAATCGACCGATTAATCGGTTTAATGGGTTAGTGGATTTAATCCAAAGGGCAATGGTAGCAGCCCAAAGAATCTTTGTGGTCTTAGATACTGAACTCGAAGTTAGGGAGAAAGAAAACCCGATTGAGCTCAAATCAGTACAAGGCAATCTCAGATTTGAAGAAGTAAGTTTTGCTTATCAAAACAACGAGTCAGTTATATCTAACTTAAACTTAGACATTAAACCAGGAATGTCCGTGGCATTAGTGGGTTCTTCTGGTGCAGGAAAAAGTACTGTTGCTAAAATCGCAGCCCGTTTTTATGACCCTCAAAAGGGACGAGTTTTGCTTGATGGGCAGGATTTGCGAGATGTGAGCTTAAATTCTTTGCGATCGCATATTGGCATTGTTCCCCAGGAAACATTACTGCTCTACGGCACAGTACGAGAGAACATCGCTTACGGTAAGCTAGATGCTACAGATGAAGAAATTGAAGCAGCGGCAAAAGCTGCTAATGCCCATGACTTTATCATAAGCTTTGCCGATGGTTATCAATCCATTGTTGGCGAACAAGGGGTGAAACTATCAGGAGGACAGAAGCAGCGTATCGCAATTGCCAGAGTTTTGCTCAAAAATCCCCAAATTGTCATCTTAGATGAAGCAACTTCGGCATTAGATTCGGAATCAGAACAACTTATTCAAGAATCGGTGAAACAGCTTTTTCAGGGACGCACTAGCTTGGTTATTGCTCATCGCCTCTCCACCATCTATCATGTGGATTCAATTGTGGTTATTGAAAAAGGTGAAATTGTGGAAACAGGAACTCATGCAGAATTAATTGCTCAAGGAGGGAGGTATGCCTATCTCTATGGGCTACAATTTTCTGAAATAGGGAAATGATGAGAAGTGATGAGTGATGAGTGATGAATGATGAGTAATGAGCAGTAGTAGGACTTCAGTCCAAAAAGAAGCCAACTGCAAATATTTTCCCTCCACCCCTTCTTTTCATTACCCCCCCCTGAACAGTTACAATGAGTGCAGTAGGGGCGCAGCATTCCCCATTGGTGTCAACTTAACGCAAGACTCATGCCTCACAAGGAACTTAAGTTCCTTGCTAATAGCTCAAGTCCACTTAAAGTGGACTGAAGATGTTTGACTCACATCTTGCACCAGTACAAATATACTGAATAACGTCAATCAGAACAATCAATTCTAATACTGAAACCGTCAAATCTTATCACTGTTGCCTGTTGCCTGTTGCCTGTTGCCTACCTTCACAGGTCAATTTTCGACTTGGTGCAAGATCTGAGTTTGAGCCGATTGATATGAGTCATCTTTAGATGACTTGAGCTATTAGCCGGTCTTTAAACGACCGGTGGGGCAATGATTTCACCTTAAGTTGACACCAATGAGCATTCCCGATGCTGATCACTTAGAAGAAAATTCGCGATCGCTTCCCGGCAAAATCCCCTTAGGTTGGCATTTGATTGGAGAGAATGCGAGACTGAGGGTAGCGGCAGAATGCACCTACCAAAATTTTTTGTACTCGCATAACTAGCTAAGATCTGATGAGAAAAATACTGACTGCACTAGCGACTACATCTCTATTATTGGGAGTCATACAACCAGTACAAGCAGACCCTTGTAGGGCTTATGTAGTTAATGCCCCTAACGCTCCAAATGGATACAGGGAAGTAAATAATTGTCCTATTATCAATGGTACATTCGTAAATTCTGACTGGAATGTAGAAATAGGTCGGTATGAACCTCTTACTTACTATTACAGAGGTACAAGCCGAAGTGATGGTAGTTCTATCGAAATTGTAGATGGTAATGTCAAAGGTACTACCAACAGACCACAATATTTTTTCTACAACGGAGACTTTGCCTACGTCGTCACTTTCCAAAATTCTGACCCTAACACAATCCGATTGGAGATATATCAAGGTCAGCGTAGGATTTTAAACCAATTGCTGTATCGTTGACTGGAGTAAGTCCCATCGGGTGCAGATCAAATTTGCAGAATAAATGTACTAAAAAACGCCTAACTGCCACTGAAGCCTGTAAAACACAAATGTAGTTCAAGCGTTCTTACAAAACTGACCTGTACCCAGTCCCATCATCTGGTTGTAGTCATGGTAAACTGTTTGGGTAATGATGATTTGCTCGAATAGTTCAGGGAAAAGGTTAATGTGATCAATTAGGATAAGATGTGACAGTGACGAGAAGTTATTTGTTAACTAAATCATAACCTTTCTTGACACCAGAGAACAACTAATAACTAATGCGATTTAAAAATAAACAAACCGGACCATCGATGCCATCAATCGACCTGATCCCGATGCTGAATGTGATGATGGCAGTGTTGGCCTTTTTTGTCATGCTCACTACCACCTTAACCAACGAGCAAGGGGTAGATATCCAATTGCCCAATAGCAGTGGTGAAGAAGAAAATGAGCCTCAAGAAAATCCGACGGATTCTCTAGTGGTTAAGTTAAACCCCGAAGGGCAGATTGAGCTGAAGGAGCAAGTCTTAACTTCAGAGCAGTTAATTGGTGAAATGCAAGCTTACTTACAAAAAAATACTCAAGGGACTGTTCAGCTGGTAGCCGACCCTCAAGCTCCTTATGAAAAAGTTGTCCAGTTGCTAGGAGAAATGAAGTCAGTAGGAAGCGATCGCGTTTCCTTGGGCATTGAAAGCGATTGAATAATGGATAATTGATAATTGATAATTGATAATTGATAATTGATAATGAATAATGAATAATGAATAATTGATGAATTTGGTCTAAGACTTGTTCGTTTACGAAGCAATAAAAAAGATTTTCCAATCCAGACAGACAAGGGGCTTAAGCCCCTTGTTTTTTTTAGTGAACCCTACCCTCGGAGAGATGAAGATTTCTGGTTGCTTCATTGAAAATTTATCTAAGAATCGATATCTACATATATACTGTTTGTTTAAAAATAGGTTAAATTATTTTTAATATAAGGATAATTTAACTTTAAATAAAAAATAAGCTCAATACCTCTTTACATTTCCTTTACTTTTTATTAACTACACCTCAGTTGACAACTCTTTTTTTACTGAAATAATGAACTAGGCTAATTTTTTAGCTTAGTTGGAAAGCAGTATGTTTTCTTGTTGGGTAACTGTTTGACAAGAAAAGTAAAGCCTGCTGAATCACAGAAAAGTAGAGCATTACAAACAACAAAAGTTATGGTAGTCAAGAACATGCAATTCAAGCTAAACCGCGTAGGGATAATGGGTGCGATCGCTACAGTAGCTGCGACTTTGGCTGTAGCAGTACCTGTAGTTCATTCTGAAGATCGAACTGTTATCAAGATTGACGGATCTAGCACCGTCTACCCCATTACTGAAGCAGTTGCAGAAGAATTCCAAAAAGAGACACGGGGTAACGTTAGGGTAACTGTTGGTATTTCAGGAACCGGTGGTGGCTTCAAAAAGTTCTGTAATGGAGAAACCCATATTTCCGACGCTTCTCGCCCCATTAAAGACTCTGAGAAAGAGAAGTGTGCAAAAGAGGGAATTAAGTATATCGAACTGCCAGTGGCTTACGATGCTTTAACTGTTGTAGTTAACAAAGACAATGACTGGGCAGATAGTATGACAGTTGAAGACCTCAAGAAAATGTGGGACTCTACTGCCAAGGGTAAAATCAAGAAGTGGAATCAAGTGAATCCTGATTGGCCAAATAAGAACTTGAAGCTCTATGGTCCTGGTTCAGATTCAGGAACTTTTGACTACTTCAACGAAGCAATCATTGGTAAGGAAGGAAGCAGTCGCCCGGATTACACTGCTAGTGAAGATGACAACGTTCTGGTACAAGGGGTTTCTCAAACCAAAGGAGCTATAGGCTATTTCGGATTTGCCTACTACGAAGCTAACAAGAACAAACTCAAAGCTGTGAAGATTGATGGAGGTGATGGTCCAGTAGCACCTTCTTCCACAACAGTGAATGATGGCTCCTATACACCCCTATCTCGACCAGTTTTCATCTATGTCAACACTGAGGCTGCTAAAGAAGTAGGTCCGTTGAAACAGTTTGTTGAGTTCTACCTAAAAAACGCTCCCGAATACGTAGATGAAGTTAAATATGTTCCTCTACCAGAGGCAGACTACGAGGATGGAATGAAACGTTTCGATGATGCAACTAAGTAAGGAATAAGCAAAATGATTATAAGCACTCACCAGCATAATCTTTGAGCTTTCCAGTTTTCTGGCAGTGTCTAGGTTATAGCAGAAGGATTTAAAGGAAGGAGAATCAGCTTCAATTGTGATTTTTCTACCCTTTATCCTTTTCCCTGTCTTGGCAAGACTTACCCCTTGACTTTTTACGCCTCTTCAAAAACGCTTCTCTTTCGTTGATTGCCATATGCCAAATAGATGAACAAAGGCTTAAACCTATTTAGCCTAGTCGATTAAATCTTCTTGAAACGATGAAACAGTCTTCTTTCCTCTCCAAAAGCTTGTCTCCTGCATTTAGGCTTTTTTTCAGACCGATGTTAGTGATTTCCTTAGGTCTTCATTACCTATTCTTGTTTGCACCAACACCGTCGGAAACCACGCAGGAACCTGAACCTGACCCCTCTCCAGAGGAAGAGACTGTTAATATCACCAGTTTAATCGGTGCTCAAATTAAGCCTTCCCCAAAACCAACTCCCAAAGCAACTCAACCTACTCCGTCGCCATCTCCGAAACAAGCAGTACCAACTCCACCACCGCCATCCCCACAACAAGTAGCACCGCCTCCTCCCCAGAAAACTACTCCACCTCCCCCACCACCACCTGTAGAGCAACCAAAACCTAAGCCAATACCAACACCAACACCAACACCAACACCAACACCGACACCAACACCAACGCCAACACCGACACCAACACCAACACCAACACCAACGCCAACACCGACACCAACACCAACACCAACACCGACACCAACACCAACACCAACACCGACACCAACACCAACACCAACACCAACACCAACACCAACACCAACACCAACACCAACACCGACACCAACACCAACACCAACACCAACACCGACACCAACAACACAAGCCACCACACCACTCACCATACTAAACCCCAC
>JAAHHL010001360.1 GCA_010672185.1 Caldora sp. SIO3E6
AACACCATATATGGGAGTTGACAAAATGCACCACCCTTTAACTTGTCCCCAATGGCTGACCCCTCACATTCCCCTTGCCAAGGGGGACTTCTGTCTGCTGTACTTCAATACAGCGCAAAGCGCTGTAAACCTATTCGCCCCACATTGTAGAGACGTTTCATGAAACGTCTCTACAGGATTTTCGCTCTTTACTTATTACTTATTACTCTCGAGAAACTAGGAGGCAGGAGGCAGGAGGCAGGAGGCGAGGGAGGAGGAAGGAGGTTCCAAGGAGGTAGGAGATTGTTTCTCCCATTCAATTGGGGGCGCGAAGCGCTCCTGGGGAGCTCTTCAGAAACTAAAAATGACCTCAGGATGGCTGAATCCTTTGATATGAATAGTTTCTGACTTCTTTTTCGGCGATTCATCAATTTTGAATTTTGAATTTTGAATTTTGAATTTTGAATTTTGAATTCGCCGTTAGGCGCTTATTACTTATTTTTGCCTTCTCAAACAAGACCTAAACGCTCCAATAGAGGTAGACGTAAATCAGCAAATCGTTGTGCTTGTAATCTCAATTCAGCTTGATTCGCTTCAGGAGAATCTAAAACTTTTCCTTCCTTAATCAGTTTTTCCCCTTGAACTTGCAGAAGATTCCAAATAAATTGAACCGGATCTACTTGACGCAGGTGAGCCAAGAGAAAGAGTTGCTCCGAACGACTGATATCGATACCACCACCGGTGATGGGTGAGGCGAGAATCTGGGTATCTGCACCAAATCGAGCCCGTTGGAGAATCGCTTTATTGAGTGCCGCTACTGTTTGTTTGCGTTGCTCTTCCTCTACTTTCGATAGCGCTAGTACTACAGTATCAGTAGTGATAAGAATTTTTAGTGCTTGGAGAATAGAAGCAAAATCTAACTTGGTTAAAGATGGTTGACGCATCAACTCCCGAAGTGTTTGAGGACAATCCGCTAAGGCAGAGACTAGGGGTTGATAAATAGTTTCATCAAGCTTGATAGGATAACCGACAAGTTCAATTTCATACTCAATTTCCTCAGGAAGTACGACTAAGGCAAAACGACAATTACTAAGTAGTTCCACCTGTTCTAAGGTGGTGAGTTTAATTGGTCCTCTGACAAACAGATCTCGACGAAATCGGGAGTTAAACAAAAAGTCACGGATGGTTTCACGTAAGGTTGAGTCAGTAATACTAGCAAGTAAGTCTAATTGACTCTCATCCAATTTCAAATTATGGAACTGGTCATCAATATCTGCTGAAGCGGTAAATGTCAGCTTAGCATCCGCTAACTGTTGTACAACCTCAGAATGATACAGCGGTCGCCAGTCACGACTAAAATATTCATGAGCCAGATAGTTGCGAGAATCCCCCTGCATTTCCTTAAGGTCATACTTAACTGTAGGATTCTCCAAAAAATACCTTGCTTTGACCCCTTGAAGCTGCTGGGCAAAGGCTAAACCTTGTTCGACTTTCTGAACAGTTGAATCAGCAGAACTAGCAGTATATTGCACCATAAGGTCTCTGAGAGGCATTACAGCTGACCACCCCGGTAATGTATTGTAGCTCAGATAAACAGCTCCCCCACACTTCAATTTTTGTCGCAGTAACTCGACAATAATCTTTCTGTTTTCATCCCCAATCCAAGAGTACACACCATGCAACGTGATAAAGTCAAATGCCGGTGTATCGGCCTGGAGAAATTCTGCAAAACTTTGATCACACAAGTGTATATTTTTGAGTTGAGCCGCCTCTGCCAAGCGTTGAGCTTCCGCCGCATGGGTAGGATTAAAATCTACCCCCCAGAATTCTCCTTGGGGGTGAGTTGCCGCCAGTATATTAGTAGTGAAGCCTTGACCACAACCTAGCTCACAATAAGTAAATTTTTCCAGAGAAGGGGGGAAAAAGCTCTTGTCCAGAAGGTTGAAAACAATGCTAATCGGTGCAATTTCCGGAAAGAAACTATAATCGTAGCTGACATCTGCAACGTAGCCATGAGTCCAATCGTTCATCTGCATTCATTAATGAATAATGGATAATGGATAATGGATAATTTATAAAGAACGAAATTTAAAGCTTACTACACAAGCTTCCTTCCCTCGGAGCCTCCTGTTCCCCTCCTTGGAGCAGGGCTGTTTCATTTTTGAGAAAGAAGGACTATATTAAAGCTATCTAGTCAGAAAACTCTCTTTTTGGGCAGATAGTCCGAGAAATTATGGATAATAGTTTAATTGATTATCTCAAACAAATACC
>JAAHHL010001361.1 GCA_010672185.1 Caldora sp. SIO3E6
AAGGCAGGAGGCAGGAGGCAGGAGGCAGGAGGCAGGAGGCAGAAGGCAGGAGGCAGGAGGCAGAAGGCAGGAGGCAGGAGGCAGGAGGGAACGATAACAGTTTATCTGAACTTGATATAACTAGTAATAATGAAGTCTCTTCTACCACCTACAACCTACCTCTTCCCTGGGATCATCTGGATACGGGAATTGATAAGAATTGGCTCAAAGACGACTTGCAAAGGGCTCTAGCAGCAGCAACTGTGCCAGACTGCTCCTTTGAAGGTTGTTCCCACTGTGGTGTTTGTAGTACTGACTTTGGTCATAACATTGTTATTCCAGCCCAACCCATTCCTCAATTTGATGGTCACTTTAAACCAGATACTACCAAAACTCAGCGACTGCGGGTCTGGTTTGGTAAGTTAGGAAGTATGGTGTTGTTAGGTCATCTGGATTTAGCCCGTTTATTTGACCGTGCTGTCAGAAGAGCTTCCTTACCAATCACTTTCAGTGGTGGTTTTAGCCCTAGTCCCCGGATTATGATTGCCAATGCCTTACCTTTGGGTGCTTCGAGCAGTGGTGAGCTGGTGGAATTTGAGCTAACTCAGCAACTGGATGGCAAAGAATTTCAGGAACGGTTAGCAGCTCAATTACCTTCCAATATACCAATTTATGAAGTTGAAGAAGTTGCTCTTAAGGCTCCTGCGGCTAACAAACTTTTAGCAAAAGCTGAGTATTTGATTCAGGTAGCTACTGAAAAAAATATTCAACAGTGGCAAGATTGGGTAGAGCAAGTTAAGGCAACTGAAGCTATCTGGTGGGAAAAAACTACGAAGTCAGGTAAAAAGAAGCAAGTAAATTTGCGGGAGCTCTTGTTTGAGTTGGAGGTAGTTGAGAGTAGACAGGAGGTAACAGGTAGTCTTGATGAACAACAATTCACTACCATCAATGAAAACCAGTCTCTCGGCGTTCCTGTGTCCCCGCTACCCCAGGTCTATACTACGTTACGCTATGTCGGCAGCTGCCGCAATGATGGAACGATGTTGCGCCCAGAACATGTAGTTTATTTGCTAGAACAGGTATTACAGCAAGAGTTTTCTTTATTGCACACTCACCGCCAGGGGCTAATTTTGAGTGAGTAATGTTAGGGAATCCCTAATCAACTCTTCACTCATTACTCTCGAGAAACTCACTCAGCCGCAAGGGGGTCGGGCGAAGCATTTGGATAGGGATACGCCGGGTCTACGTGCTTAAATTATCGCCCAAATGCTTCGCCCCTACTGCTCCCTAAAGTGTTTCTCCTGTTCAATTGGGGGCGCAAGGCGCTCCTGGGGAGCTCTCCAGAAACTAGAATCACACATTTAGGGTTGAATTCCTTGATATGACTAGTTTCTCACTTCTTTTTCGGCGATTCATCAATGCAAGAATTTTGGAAAGCGTAGCATGGTGAGCAAAGCGTTAGCGCAGCAGGACGGAGTCCGGCAAATTTTGAATTTTGAATTCGCCGTTAGGCGCTCATTACTTAGGGCTTGCTGCATAAGTGTGGAAGCTATACCAGACAGGGATTTCAATCATTTTTTCCCTCAAAAAGTGCAAGGTTTTTGAGCCCATCGATGCAAAAACCTTGCACCATCATAGGGGAACACCTGGTTATATTCCGAATGTGAAGGAAAAACAAGCACGTTTTAATCGGGGTAGTTTCGCCTCACCAACATGCCCAAAAGCTTACCCAGCAAGCCCTAATAACTCTTTACTTATTACTTATTACTTATTACTTATTACTTAAAAACCTGAATCAATGGACTTATTCAGCAAGCCCTACTTATTCAGCAGACCCTACTTCCAATAAGGAGAGAGTAGAATATCCCAACTGTTAACCTTACGTTCATACTCAGATGGACAGATTTCGGCTCTCTCTTCCGGTAAATCACCATCTTCGACTAAAAAATCAAACTTTTGGGGGTTACTACCATAAACCAAACAAAGGGTATTGTAAAACCTTTGTTCACTGAGGGAATGGTCACCCCAATAGGGTATTTCTTCAAATTCTGCTTCTTCTGCTGCATCCACATCAAATTGGAAGGCTCCTGCTAACGCTGAATCTTCTCCTAATTCTCCTTGCTCCTCCAGTAAGATAATTGCAGCTAATTCATCTACAGCATCTTCCTCACTACCCGTAATCGGTAGCTCTAACTGATCAACCAAAGCATGTCCTAACTCGTGATAGAAAGTAAATAAGGCGGCGTTGATGACTTCGGTGACATATTCATA
>JAAHHL010001362.1 GCA_010672185.1 Caldora sp. SIO3E6
CCCTACACGACGGTCAGAAGAACTATGAAATGGAGTCTGCTCATGATGGCAAGACAGCTTTAACAATTTTTGAGCAATTCAACCCGGATCTAGTAATTCTGGATGTGAACTTACCTGACGCGATTGGCTACAACCTGTGTCGGGAAATGCAAAGCCGTACTGATGTCTTTGTGCTCTTTCTTACGAGTCGAGGGGATCAAACTGACAAAGTTCGGGGGTTTAATGAGGGTGGTGACGACTACCTTACCAAACCTTTCGATTTACAAGAACTAGAAAATCGAGTTGGGGCAATTTTGAAGCGACGGCGATTGCCCCATCCTGCTGAACCCAAGCGCCTCGTATTTGATAATCTAGTCATAGACCCAGAGCGACGGGAAGTAACCCTCCACGAGGAGAATGTCCCTCTAACAGCTCTGGAATTTGATCTACTGCATTACCTAGCCTCCCATCCTGGTAGAGTACTGCGACGAGCAGAATTAATCCAACAAGTCTGGGAGTATGACTATGTAGGGGATCAAAGGGTTGTTGATGTCCATATCGGTCAAATTCGCAAGAAGATTGAAACTAATTCTAGTGAGCCATCTTTAATTCACACGGTTAGGGGTGTTGGCTACAAGTTTGAGTCTTCTAGTGATAGCAAGAACGGACAGCAACAATAAGTTAAGTAAACGACTTCAAGTACTAGCTTGGCGTCAACTGGCAAGTACTACAGTTGACAAATTTTTGTGCTTATTATAAGTGTTTCTCTGTATGCTACGGAGCAGATTGAACAGGGTGCTCCTACTACCCCAATAGGAAGGAGGTGGGAGGAAATTTTTCTTACATTCATCCGGGGGGGGTAGTGCACTCTTGCTGAATCATGGGAAGCGCAGAGTAAACGCGCTAACCTGGAATAAAATACTCTCAGTTCCCAAGGTTAACGAATGTCGCAATCGTATTTTGATACTGAAAAGAATAGTCACAAGTCTTTTGAGTTACCCGGAGCAAGACCTCACTACAACCCGGATCGTCCTGGACAAGTCAAGCATATTTTCCTGGATTTAGCCCTGGATATTCCCCACCAAAGTTTTCAAGGGACTTGTACTATTACCCTAGAAGCAATACGCAATGACATCGATCACCTGTTGTTAGATGCTGTTAACCTAAATATTACCTCGGTAGAGGTTGATGGAACTCCCCAACCCTTCAACTACGACAGCCAACAACTACAGATCCAGCTGCAAACCCCTACTGAAGCAGGTCAAGAAATTAAAATTGCGATCGCTTATGGTGTAGAACAACCTCAAAGGGGTCTTTACTTTATTGGACCACAGCAGTACTATCCCCACAAACCTACCCAAGTCTGGACTCAAGGAGAAGATGAAGACTCCCGTTTCTGGTTTCCCTGTTTTGACTACCCAGGTCAGTTGGCAACTTCAGAAATTCGAGTTAAAGTACCCAAGCCCCTACTGGCAATTTCCAATGGGGAACTGATTTCCACAACAGAAGAAGGGGATGAAAAAATTTATCACTGGTTGCAGCAACAGGTTCATCCAACTTACCTGATGACCTTAGCAGTAGGGGACTTTGCCGAAATTCAGGACAAGTGGCAAGATAAGCCAGTCACCTACTATGTAGAAAAAGGAAGGGAAGCAGATGCCCACCGCAGTATGGGCAAAACTCCTCAGATGATGGAGTTTCTCAGCGAGAAGTTTGGTTATTCCTACCCTTATCCCAAATATGCCCAAGTCTGTGTGGATGACTTTATCTTCGGTGGGATGGAAAACACCTCCACTACCCTGCTAACCGACCGGTGCTTACTTGATGAACGAGCATCTATTGATAACCAACGCACGGAAAGCTTGGTAGTCCATGAACTTGCCCATCAGTGGTTTGGTGACTTGGTAGTGATCAAACATTGGTCTCATGCTTGGATTAAGGAAGGAATGGCTTCCTATACAGAAGTATTTTGGACAGAACAGGAATATAGTAAAGATGATGCTGCCTACTACCTACTCAACGAAGCACGAAGCTATCTCTCAGAAGACAGTTCCCGTTACCGCCGTCCGATGGTGACCCATGTTTATCGGGAAGCCATCGAACTTTATGACAGACACCTCTACGAAAAAGGGGCTTGTGTTTACCATATGATTCGGGCAGAATTGGGGGATGAGTTGTTCTGGCGGGCAATTCAAACTTTTGTGCAGGATCATGCCCACCAGACAGTAGAAACTATCGACCTATTAAGGGCAATTGAAAAAA
>JAAHHL010001363.1 GCA_010672185.1 Caldora sp. SIO3E6
TCTTCATTTTTCTGCAAGTTTTCTAAAGCAGGGATTGCCGCAGTGAGCAACTGCATAATAATTGAAGCATTAATAAAAGGAATAATACCTAAGGCAAAAATCCCTACTGCGGAAAGTCCACCCCCTGTGAAAATATCCAAAAATCCAATAACTGGACTATTTTGGATTGCTCTAGCAAATTCATCCCGGTTAATTCCCGGTACAGGTATAAAGACTCCAAGACGAGCTAAAATCAACAAACCGACGGTTACAAGTAGCCGACCTCTTAGGCCAGCCGCTTGTGCCATCTGCATAAATGTTTCTTGAGCGGTTGGGTTTTTATCTCTACTTACAACCATAAAAGGCTCCCTCTACAGGATAAGGTGCTGATCGAAGTACCATACAAAGACACAAAGTGATAGATTTAAACTTCTATAACTTCACAGCTACCACCAGCAGCCTCAATTTTGTTGCGGGCACCAGTGGTGAAAGCAGCGGCTTTGACTGTTAGTGGCACAGTTAGCTCCCCGTCACCAAGAATTTTTAATGGCCCATCATCAGCAGTTACCAAACCAGCATCCATCAATGATGCCAAGGTCACTTCTGTATTCTCGGAGAGAGATGCCAACTTACCTACGTTGATTGTAGTGTAATGTTTAGGATTGATAACGGTAAAGTGCTTTAACTTGGGAATACGCCTGTACAAGGGCATCTGACCACCTTCAAAACCAGGTCTAGTACCTCTACCGGAGCGTGATTTTTGGCCTCGCATCCCAAAACCGCAACTAGCGCCTTGGCCAGCGGAGATACCGCGACCAACCCGACGCCTGCGCTTTCTAGAGCCCTTTTGGGGCACTGCATCATTGATTCTCATAATGTGTTGGTTGTTTGTTATTGGTTGTTTGTTGTTTGTTGTTGGGACAGAAAAAAATAAATAAGCTAAGACATATTTAAATTGGTTAGTCTTAATCTCCGTGTCCCCGCGTCCCCGCATCCCCGTGTCAGAACCAATTCACAACTTTTCATGCACAACAGCTGAACTTATGCATAGAGGTTATCGATTGGCACACCTCTTTCTTGAGCAACTTCTGAGAATGTGCGCAGAGAGTCAAGAGCATTGATTACAGCCCTAGCATTATTTAGAGGATTATTAGAACCTAGCTGTTTAGCCAAAATGTTGCGAACCCCCGCTAATTCCAGTACTGTACGCACAGCACCACCAGCAATTACACCAGTTCCTGGAGCCGCTGGTCGTATCATGACCTTGGCACCAACAGCAGCGCCTTTAGCTGGGTGAGGAATAGAATTTGCCTTGGTTAAAGGGACATCAATCAGTTGCTTTTTGCCGTCGGCTACTCCCTTACGGACAGCACCAATCACATCACTAGCTTTGCCAACTCCCACACCAACTTGACCACGCTCATTACCAACAATCACGATCGCGCGGAAGCTTAATTTTTTTCCTCCTTTAACTACCTTGCTGACACGACGGATTTGCACAACTCGTTCTTGCCAAGTAGTTTCTTTTTCCTTGGCACGGTTACTTTTTCTACGATTTGACTTTGCCATAATGAATGTAAGTTCTTTTGATCAGATCAAAATTTCAGAAGTCTATTCCCGCTTCACGGACGGCTTCGGCTAATGCTTTGACACGACCATGATAGAGGTTACCCCCTCGATCAAATACCACCTTGGAAATACCCTTTTCTTGTGCTCGCTTGGCAACTAATTTGCCCACTTCCACTGAAGCTTCACAAGTCGCCCCTGATTTCAATTCTGAGTTCAGGTTAGGTTCTAAGGTGGAAGCAGCTGCCAACGTCTGTTGCAGATTATCGTCAATTACCTGAGCATAAATATGCTGATTAGAGCGAAATACAGACAACCTGGGACGTTCAGCCGTACCATTAACTTTCCGGCGTACCCGTCGGTGTCTGCGTCGAACGGATTGTTTACGAGTAAGCTTCATTTCTATTTCTTGCCTGCCTTACCTGCTTTACGTCTAACCATTTCACCGGCATAACGAATGCCTTTGCCTTTATAAGGTTCTGGTGGACGAACAGCACGAATTTTGGCGGCTGTATTGCCCACAACTTCTTTATTAGAGCCACTAACAATCACGTTAGTTTGGTTTTCGACTGCTACTTGTACACCTTCCGGAGGAATGATTTCCACCGGTTGGCTGTAACCAACATTCAAAATGAGGTTTTTACCTTTAACCTGAGCTCGATAGCCAACACCCTGGATTTCCAGGCGTTTTTCAA
>JAAHHL010001364.1 GCA_010672185.1 Caldora sp. SIO3E6
TCTCTGTTCTGTGTACACCCCATTGGTGGCAATGTTCTGTGCTACGGAGAATTAGCAGGACATCTTGGCAAAAATAGGCCATTCTATGGATTGCAATCTGTGGGATTATATGGTAAAGAAAAACCCTTGTCCACAATTGAGGAGATGGCGGCCACCTACATCGAAGCCCTGCAAGAAATTCAACCCAATAGTCCTTATTATTTAGCTGGTTGGTCTATGGGAGGTGTCATTGCTTGGGAAATAGCACAACAATTACAAGCAGCTGGGAAAGAGGTGGCACTGCTGGCTTTAATCGATAGCTATGCACCCAGCAAACATGATATTATTTCAGATGAAGCCTCTTTAGGCAACTCTCTAGCGGCAGATTTGGGAGGTTTATTTGGAACTGAACTACCCCTAACACAACTCAATTTAGAAGAACTTCAGCCCCAGGAGCAATTAGAGCAAGTTTTCAACGCTGCCAAAAGCTTGAATCTCCTACCCCCAGAAGTGGATATGGAGCAGATGCATCACTTGTTCCAAGTGTTCCAAGCCAATCGAGTTGCGATCGCTAACTATCAACCTCAGCCTTATGCTGGTAAGGTTGCCCTGTTTTGTGCCAGTTCAACCGGCGAAGACCGAGGCTGGAGTTCTATAACCACGGGGGAGTTGGAAACCCATACTATTCCTGGTGACCACTATACAATGATGCGCTCTTCCCACGTTCAGGTCTTAGCTCAACAGTTGGAAACTTACCTGAATCAGAACAGAGGCAAACGACTTGAGGAGTTGATGAAGAATGTTTTTTGATCGCGCTCTTAGATCATGACCATTTTTTGAATTTTTAATTGATAATTTTGAATTGTTTTGACAGGCAGGATGCGAAGTTCCACAAGAGGAAAGCTGATTGCCCAGACTTGTACTCTTTGTCGTGCTAACCTAACATGTTTTAGTCAGGGATGAGGAGCGACAAACTCAGCTTTATCACACAATAGTATAAAAGTCAATGATTACCAAACAAGAACACCATCAACTACTAGTGGACTGGAACTCCACCGCTACAGAGTATCCAGATTCCCAATGCATCCATCAGTTGTTTGAATCCCAAGTAGAACGGACTCCTGATGCAGTGGCAGTGGTGTTTGAGGAGCAACAATTAACCTATCAGGAGTTGAATGCTCGTGCTAACCAACTGGCTCACTACCTACAAGGGTTGGGAGTGGGGCCAGAGGTTTTAGTGGGACTTTGTATAGAGCGTTCCCTGGAGATGATTGTTGCTCTTCTGGGTATTCTTAAAGCCGGTGGTGCTTATGTCCCTTTAGATCCTACCTATCCTCAAGAGCGGCTAGCATTTATGTTTGAAGATGCAGCGGTTTCTGTATTAGTTACCCAGAAAAGGCTAATAGAGAAACTGCCAGCAAGTGCAGCCAAGCTAGTTTGTGTGGATCGGGATTGGGGAGCGATCGCAGCTGAGAATTCGGAAAATTTGTCGGTAATTGTCACTCCAGATAACTTAGCCTACATTAACTACACTTCAGGCTCCACAGGTACTCCTAAAGGAGTGGCAGTTGTTCACCGAGGCGTCATCCGTCTTTTATTTGGAGTTAACTACGTTAGTCTGAGTGCAGAAGAAAAATTGCTACAGGCAGCTCCCATTGCCTTTGATGCTTCCACTTTTGAAATTTGGGGAGCTTTATTACATGGTGCTCAGTGTGTTCTGTTTCCAGCACAAACTCCGACAACCGAAGATTTGAGCGATGCAATTCAGAAGTATAGAATTACCACTTTATGGCTCACCGCCGCATTATTTAACTCGATAATTGATGACCGCCCAGAGGCACTATTGGGGATTAAACAACTACTGGTGGGGGGTGAAGCTCTTTCTGCCAGGCACATCCTGAGAGCTCAGTCAGCATTGCCATCAGTGCAAATCATTAATGGTTATGGTCCGACAGAAGGTACAACTTTTACTTGTTGTTATCCCATTCCTCAAAATCTCCCGGACTCTGTACAGTCAATCCCGATTGGACGTCCCATTGGTAATACTCAAGTCTATTTGCTCGATGAGCATCTTCAACCAGTTCAAGTTGGAGTTCCAGGGGAGCTACATATCGGTGGAGCCGGTTTAGCACAAGGTTATCTGAACCAACCGGAACTAACCAAAGAAAAATTTATTCCCAACCCATTTTCTACAAAGTCAGGCTCTCGCCTTTATAAAACCGGGGACTTGGCTTGCTATTTACCAGATGGA
>JAAHHL010001365.1 GCA_010672185.1 Caldora sp. SIO3E6
TATCGCTCCCTACTCTATGCCGACACTTATCAACAATCCCACTTTTACCCCGCTAATACCATGTTGGATCAAGAAGTAGAGCGTAAACACTTTATCCAAACTCAGCAAGAAACTATTGAGCGCTTAAGCAAGTTGGGAGTGATTTAGGCAGGAGGAGAGGAAGAGACAAGGGAGACGCGGGGACGCCGGGACGCGGGGATGGGGAGCTGGGGGAGACAAGGCAGACAAGGAAGAGCTTAGCAATTAGCCATTAGCAATTAGCCATTAGCAATTAGCCATTAGCAATTAGCCATTAGCAATTAGCCATTAGCCAGAGTGTTTCTTAAGAGTTAAGTGCGCAAGTAAAGAGCGATCGCATCTAGATATTAATGGAGTTGCATAAGATGTCTCTTAATTGTGCGCTATGGATGTTCCATCAAGGTACTGGACGATGTTGCTCATTGATCCTGCTAGGGATAGATGTGGTTACAGGGAACAGTTTCTGCCGTTAGCCAGGGAGTTTTTTCAGGAACGATTTTCCCAACTGGCTGATTTGAGAGAGCTATCAGTTCAGCAGAATCAATATATCCAAGCCTCACTGCTGGCTTGCTTCCATAATCAGGATTCTACCATTGATGCTTTCAGCCGTTCTCAAGCGGGATTTTGTCTACGGTGCTATGTCTCTTATGGGATTAGGGGTGCTTGTTTCAGTCTTGCCAGTCAGTTCTGGGTTAGGAATAGGTTCACCGAACGTGATCTTTTTTTTTTCAGTTGAAATTTTGCGAAATTTTAACTTCAAATCCCATTCACAATCGAGTTTAAGCAGTTGGGCATATCATCAAACAAAAAAAAATCCAGAAATTAAAAACTTTTTCTTGCAGGCAGGAGTTTTGCTTAGTAGTGACTGGGCAATTTTAAATAGAGATAACTCAAGAATGCTGGCACTTCTAAAAATACCCAATGCTCACGCTCTCGTCGCAGTATTTCATGCAGTTTACCGTAGGGACAGACGTCAGCAACGTTTCCACAGAACCAACATCTGTCCAGAGCCTACAAATAGTCAACTGGGGGAAATGCTTGGCCTCCTGCAAGAGAGGGGTATTATGATTAATTGTCCCAGAGATTTGATGGTACGACTTAGAAAAATAGCTACGCTGCTAAGGGATTATGAAATTTGGGGTAAAAGCGGTTCTCCTCCAACAGAAAGTATGGAAATTTCTAATCCTAGTACTGGGGAAACTTTTAGTAGAGAATTCCTTGATCCTCGTTCCAGCAATGATTTGGAACAGATAGAAGAGCAGAAATTACAGGAATTGCAGGAATTTTGTGAGCAACAATTAATTGCTTGTTTAGAGCAAAGTATTGAAGAGGCAATTGACGAGCGCCTTACTACTGTAAGGCAAAGTCGCCGGAATGGGTATCTAGCTTCCCAAGTTAAACCCGGTTTGCAACTACTTTATTGTCAGGGTATGTCTCAAAGGGAGATTGCTGCTCAGTTAAGTCGGAACAACACTAATAAAGTGAGTCGTACCCAAATCGGTCGATTATTAAGACCGCAAGAATTACTCAGTACAGTGCGGTTTAATACAGTAAATAAGCTACTTGAGAGGATTTTAGCCAAGGCAAATAGTTTGAGTTTAACAATAATTGAGTCTCCCACGCCAGATTATCTAGATAACCTCAAGCAACAACTAGAGGCTTTTACTGACCAAAGAGTCTTCCGAGAAGCAGCAGCTGAGCTTCAAGCAGGTAGGTATCGCTCTCTGAATAGCTTATATGCTCAAAAAATTTGTAGTTCTAGCAGTCGCCAAGGCGGTTAGGACAACGCAAAATGCTGAAACCTTTATCAGTTAATCTTTTCCCTTCTGCCTTCTGCCCTCTGCCCTCTGCCTTTTGCTATATCTTCATCATCTAGGAAAGTAAATTATGATTAATGCACAAAATAATCTATCTGAGATTAGAGCTTTGCTGCCAGAAGTTGTGGAACTTGAAGCAGAATATTTTGAGCAGGCAGTAAGGATTAGTAACCAAGTTAATCGTGAACCACAGCAGTGGCAAACTTATCTCAATACGTTAGCTTTATTGAGTTTTGAACAATGGTTAGGTGAACGGGTGGCAGATTTACCCGTTGTCAAACACAATTGTTCTTTATCACAGCCGCAGTCTGCCAATGTGATGGCTGCTGTAGTCAATCGCCAAGTTAGTGAATTTCAGCTTTGTCTGATTGCTACGGAAAGTCTGGTGGATGAG
>JAAHHL010001366.1 GCA_010672185.1 Caldora sp. SIO3E6
TATCGCTCTGAGTTTTCACCAAAGTCTCCAAATAAGGCAAATTCACAAGATCAGTACTAGCTAACTTTTCCGCTGTCAGCTTTTTCCCCTGCTGCTCTCTTGCCAAAATCGCTACCCAATCCAAAAACTCACTAGTTCCCGGTATTTTACGCCAACTCCTCAACTCCCGTAATTCCCAGAACTTGTTCACTGCCACTTCAAACAAAGGAGTCAGCTTGGGTTGAAAATGGCTTTGGAGAATTTGTTTAAGAGTATTTTGATCAGGAAACTCGATATAGTAAAACAGACAACGGCGTAGAAAGGGTTTAGGTAGCTCCTTCTCCCGATTACTGGTAATAATAATTAGGGGTAAAAAGTCTCGCCTTGCCTTCCTCGTTTTACCTTGCAAGGCATCATACCTCATCTGAGGCACTTCCTTAACTTGGAATTGCAATCGGTCTAACTCCAGTAGCAAGTCATTGGGAAAATCGATATCCGCTTTATCTATTTCATCGATCAAGACTACTGAAGGAATATCACTTTGAGATTGAGCGATCGCATGTCCCAATTCTCCCAAAGTAACATACTCCTGCCGTGAGGGAGCTTGAGTCAGATTATCCCCTACTTTTCCCTCCTGAATATCATACAGACGCCCCAAAGCATCATAATCATACAGTAAATCTTGTGCCCGACTGGTAGAACGGATGTAGCAGGGATGGAGGGGATAACCCAATTCGTAAGCCACGGCATAAGCCAATCGCGTCTTTCCACAACCAGGATCCCCTTCCAGTAATAAGGGACGACGCAAATAGAGAGCAGTATTAACAGCATCCACTAGAGATTGAGGAGCAATATAAGGTTCTGGTTCTTGCCATGCTTTGGGGAGTGGCTTGTAGTGACAGTCTCCCTTGCCTGTGTACAATCGTTGGGCTAAGTTATCCATAGAGTCGAGAACTTCCCTGTAGTTCGTGGATAATTTGATTCATTTCTTGATAAGTCCCGATTAATTCACCATCTTGGTTTTCCAGTCGCCGGAGATAATGCTGGATTTGCTCTTCTCTTATTCCTCCCATTTTGAGCTGACTGCGAAACCAAGGCAACAAATCACAAGGTTTAAACTTTTTTGGAGTTGATAAGGTAGTACATCCGTTCACTCCAGGCAGGGGACGTTTACCAACATTAGCCCAAACAATGACAAAACAGCGGCTCTGATTCTTTAAACAGGGGGAGATAGAACGAGCAATCGTAGTCCAAAAGTCTTGAGCTAATGGCTTCATCAATTTCTCTGGAATATCGTAATTCCAGATAATCAGCATCATATCAGTGTTTCCCTGAGTATTAAATAACTCGGTAAAATCGGCAAATTGGTACTTATTGAGAAATTCACGTTCTATATCAGCTGGAGTGGCAATACTTTTGCGGTAGAGCCTAATTTCCAGCTGTTGATTCTGACGCCGAGTTTTACCTCTCAACTCTCGCCGCAGCCGCTCGATGATATAATGCTCCAAAATAATCAGATGACGATAACCAATAGCAAAGACAAAGGCTCCTTCATATCCCACTTCTTGCCGGAATTTTGCCATCGGAGCTTCCAGGTCATAATCGATAATTACATCTCGGTCTACTTTAATCGGTGGTTCACCTGAAGCTACTGTAGAGTATTTTTGACGTTCTTGAGCCAGCAAATTAGCAATTTTCTCTTGTGGTGTTTTCTGAGAACTAAATTGCTGCTGTTCCCATTTCCTAATCACATGAGTGATAAAACCCTGATCTTCTGGAGATAAACTAATATCGATCGCACTGAGATATTCTAAAAAAATGACCAAACCCAGTCTTGGGAAACCATCGACAGTATTGTGAACTTCTGAAAGCTGTTGGCAAAGGATAGTGACAAATGCTAACTGGGGTTTATCTAACTGAATCAGACTAAAATATTCTTTAAGGCCACAATTGGTTAACAAAGCACTACGCAACTCAGCATCAGCAGTTTTCAATACTGTTTTATGGGTGAGGAGGTTTTGAAGTTGGGCTCTTTCTGTAAGGGTTAGGAACTTCACAGTTGGTCATTAAGGTTAATGAGGCAGCATTACATAATGTTCATTTTTTGCTCATTGGCAATCAGCCTACGATTATAACTGATTCCCTTTGTGACCTTTGTGCCTTTGTGGTTCCTATTCCCTTAAGTTAGCGATCGCCACCACAAGCACCAACCCAACGTGGTAAACTCACTTATGGGTAGAGCCTTCCTA
>JAAHHL010001367.1 GCA_010672185.1 Caldora sp. SIO3E6
TTGTATATGTTGAGACAGAAGATAAAGACTTAGCGTTAATGGCGGTTGCCTACCAGGCTTGTGTGAAATACAGGTATGTTACTTTTTCATCAAGCTACGAAACAGCTGGAGAATGGGAAGAAAGAGGTTACCCAGGAACACTTGAAGCTCCAGGTATAGACTTACCAAGCACAGAAGAAGCTTTTACAATTCCTGAACCAGGGGATTGTTTTTGCTCTGCTGCCCTGAGCGATTATGAAGTCATAACACCAGAAAAAATGTTAGAAAAGCTGGAGCGATACCCGCAGGAATTTGTGCTGACTTTATTGAATGATGATGAGTCCCTATGGCAACAGTTTGATGACTGGTCAGTGCGGATTTTCAATTATTCTCTGTTTACTGAAGAATAATCTAAGTAATTCTTCCAGAGCAAGAACTTGGTGTTGGGTTTCGCTACGTTTCACCCAACCTACATTTGTAGATGTAGGGGCGAAGCATTTGGGCGATAATTTAAACATATAGACCCAAGTCTATCAATCCAAATGCTTCGCCCAACCCCTTGCGGCAGGATGCTAGTTCCACAATTACTGGCAGGATGCCAGTTCCACAATTCCCAAAACCTACTGATATCGCGCCTTAACGATATCGTAAGAATCCCAAATATTCTTATCAGTCAAAGACTTGACTAACTTGATATATTCAGCATGAGTCCAAGCTAAAGGCGTTGCACCATTAGTTCCTTCCCCAAGGGGATAGTTATAGGTGGCATTGGAACCAACTCCATCCCAAACTTGTTCGGCAAGCATGAAACTATCATTAGCAAAATATTCCATACCGCGAACATAGGTATCACGAAGTTGAGCCACATCAGCATCACTAATGGTGTCGCCATTATTCAGCTTAGCTAACTCATAATGACCTCGTTCACCGGTGAAGAATGGCCAAACTCTTCCCCGTTGATCCGGATCTCCACCAATATAGCTACCACCATCACTAGTCCTTTCCCCATAACCATCATGGCCATAGCGTCGGAAACCTGGATACTGCTTACCATCAAAAGTGAAATCGTACCTTACCCTTAAATTCTCTGGGGTGGTGATATTGTCCAAGGTACAGACACTGCCAACAATCTGAGGGTCATTCCCATTGCTGACACCATAACGCACCAATTCCAAGAAACCACCATCTAACACCAATTTTTCGTTAATGGGAAGTTTGCCATTACCTCCATTGATGTTAGCGCCATCATTAGGGTCTTGATTTTGAGTAATTCTCAGAAAATATTCACCGGAGGCATTACAAGGTGATTCAATTCCAGTGGTAGTGAACATCAAGTCATCCAGATTGCTCTGATATTCATCAGCTTTAAGGAAGTAAAAGTTGGCAGCACCAGGATCATTTGCCGCATTCTGAGCAATATCCGCTGCGGTGATCAACCCTGCGATCGTTGCCGCTGTCGTCGAAGGAGAATAACCGGCTTGTTCTTCCCAACGTTCTTGTTGAGTACGAGGGGGTATAATCGTAGTCTGATTATCGCCGAAGTCAACATTACCACCATTAGCCAGAAATTCAGCAGCAGGTTTCAACATGGTGTTGTACCAATTACTGATTTCACTATCAGATAGAATTCCGCCTTGCCATAACTTCCAACCCAACATAATCGGCATGGCAGTTTGGTCTAACTGTACCCTAGTCCATTCTAGAGTGCCATCAACATGAGTTTTTTGTAAAAACCAACCCCCTGCTCCATTATTTCCTGGGGTAGAAGCTGTTACTTGTACTTTGGGTAAATATTCAAAGGCAACTAGAGGAGTTTCGGTATCACCCAAGGCTAGAAAAGCCATGGCTACTTGATAAAAATCCCTAGGCCAAACTGCACGATATCCAGTAGCAAAGGTATCAGCATTAATCGTATCCCCCCAAGGCACAGATAAGGAGGCAATTAAAGCTCCAGCATTGCTTTTATCCTCCATAATTTTGATGACGAAAGCACTGGCATAGAGTTGTTTGCCGTTATCTCCTGTATTGGCAACCATGGCAGGAAGATTGCTCAAGCTAGCCAAATAATCTTCCCATCCCTGATTATATTTAGCTAACAGGCTGTCATGGCCTTCAGATAAAGAATCGTCTGCTTGAGCCGTTGCTTCTTGATAGCTGTTGCCAAATCCCACAACTAAATCAAAGGTGCGAGTTTCTCCGGCATTGAGGGTCGGTAATTGAGCGATCATCGCCACATTACCTAGCTGG
>JAAHHL010001368.1 GCA_010672185.1 Caldora sp. SIO3E6
TGTTTGCAGGATTTAGCTGGAATAAGTGCCAATCATGTTTGCCTGCGATTACCAGATGCTGGCAAAACTTTACAGGAGCAAACGGGACCATTACTCATTACCCATTGGGGTTTGAGTGGTCCTGCGGTATTGAAGCTTTCCGCCTGGGGTGCTAGATTCTTGCACCAACAACAGTATCAAACACCCTTATTGATTAATTGGCTCCCTCAATACAACCAAGAAAGCCTGCGTCAACTACTATTAGTAGTCAAATCCCAGTTAGCGCGACGTCTAATGACTAACAATTGTCCTGTTCCTGTGCCCAAGCGCTTATGGCAAAGTCTGACTGCTAATGTTGGGATTGGGGCACAGGATCGTTGGGCCGAGTTATCTAAAAAAGCCCTCAATCAGCTGATTCAAGAACTTACTCAAGGGCGTTACCTAATTCAAGGGAAAGGAAAATTCAAGGAAGAATTTGTCACCTGTGGCGGTGTCAGTCTTAAGGAAATCAACTTCCAGACGATGGCAAGCCGTCGTTGTCCTGGTCTTTACTTTGCTGGAGAAATCCTGGATATTGATGGGATTACTGGTGGATTTAATTTTCAAAGTGCTTGGACAACTGCTTGGTTAGCAGCTCAGGCAATGGGACACTGGGGTTTAGACTAGTTCCCAACGCTAAACTAAAATCCTGAGACATCTCAAGAAAAAAACCTGAAACCCTTATGGGAAGTAGGTCAATATTGAATTTTTGGAGATGTTTCTTGTGGATTTGAGAATTTAACTCAAGCTTGTTTGGCATTGATTTACCTTTGGTTATTAGGTTAATCCAAACGATGAGAAGCCAAACACAACCTTAATCATTGGAGTCTCCCACCACAAGGGATTTTCAAATAAGAATAACCAATCGCTCTGAAGACAGAGGAACTTGGGAGCAGGGAAAGTAATACCAATTCTCTGTAAAGATGCGCTTAACATATAGCTCTTCAGAAGCAAGCTGGTGATAAGCTAGAATAGAGTGATATTACATACCAAAAATTCTGGCTAAACTCGCCCCTACAAATTTACTGGAGTTTGGAATATTCGTTGGGAGCATCCCATTTGGGAAAATACATCATCTGAGGTAAGGACAAATCAGGGCTTTTAGAGATATTTGAACTAGTCCTTGCGCCAAAATGGGATGCTCCCTCTTTGTTGACTTGACAATCAGTATTTAGTCAAAACCCCAGATTTTAAGGATAATTACTAATTGAACAAAAATAAAATAGAAAATGGCTATCCAATACTTAGAACGAAATTACTTAGGTTTTCAGGAATACATTTATCGAACCGACCGAAAAGCCTGGGGAACTTCTCTATATGCTCATCCAGTAGAGAAGTGGATTGTTGTTGCCTTAAGTCCACTGCGAGTCAAAGCCGTAATAAATGAGGCTATAGAGACCTTTGTAAGAGTCCAGTTTAGGCCGAATCTTACTAGCAGTGTCGTCATTGACTGGAACACATTCCCCGACCACTTTGAAACGTTGAATCACTGTACAAAGACTTTGGGGATTCCGTTTCCACTGGCGGTTGTCCAACAAGATAATGATGCAAATATTGCCTACTCGGCGGGAATAGATGAGTATGCATTCATCAGTATTTCGTCTGACTTGTACGAACGATTTTCAGAGCAGGAGGCACGTTTCATCATCGGGCGTGAGTGCGGGCACATTGCCAATGGCAATATGTTTTACCATACTCTTGCAACAGTTCTAATCGAGGAATATCTAGGGAAGTTTGACCCCCTTATAGAGTTGTTGGGACGTATAGCAGGTGCTCCCTTGATGGCCTGGTCTCGGCGTTCAGAGGTGACAGCAGACCGCGCAGGACTGCTCTGTTGCCAAGATATCGACAGCGCTAGAAGAGCTTTACTGAAAGTGGAGAAAGGTCTGTCAGAACTTGATTGGGTTGACATCAAGGGTTATTTAGAAAATTCAGAAGAAATTATAACGGATGACCATACTGCTCAATTGCGCGATTCCCTTGAAAGTAAACCCCAGTTCCTAAAGCGAATTAAGGCTCTCGAACTCTTTTCCGAGTCTGAACTCTACTATATCCTTTCCGGACAAACAAAGCCAATTGGAAAAACTCTGTTGCGCCAAGAGGAACTTAATCGGTTGGTTAACAAGCTTGTTCAGCTCTAGTAGTAGACATCTCCAAAAACTCAATATTGACCTACGTCCCATAAGGATTTCAGGTTCTTTTCTGGA
>JAAHHL010001369.1 GCA_010672185.1 Caldora sp. SIO3E6
CCCTCCTCTCCCTCAGCTCCCTCAGCTCCCCCAGCTCCCTCAGCTCCCTCAGCCCCCTCAGCTCCCTCATCTCCCTCAGCTCCCTCAGCTCCCTCAGCTCCCTCAGCTCTCTCAGCTAACGTTTTAATGCTAATGTTAGCCCATCTGCGATCGTAACCATACTAAGACTAACCCGCTGGTCTTGATGGAGCTGTTGATTAAATTCTCGAATTGCTTTGGTGCTATTGTCTTGTACTTGGGAATCTGCTACTTTCCCCGACCACAGTACATTATCCACAGCAATTAGTCCACCTGGACGTACCAGTTTCAATGCTTGCTCGTAATAGTTTATGTAGTTTCTTTTATCCGCATCAATAAAGGCAAAATCAAAGGTGTTTGCCTCTCCGTCTGCTAGTAGCTGTTCTAAAGTTTCTAGAGCTGGGGCAATGTGGAGTTCAATTTTATCAGCAACACCAGCCTGTTGCCAGTGGCGACGGGCAATAGCCGTATACTCTTCGCTAACATCACAAGCAACCACCTTGCCATCTGCTGGTAGTGCCAAGGCTATTGCTAGAGAACTATAACCGGTAAATACTCCCACCTCTAAAGTTTTTTTTGCTCCCAGCAACTGCACTAGTAATGCCATAAATTGCCCTTGCTCAGGAGCAATCTGCATTCTACCCATTGGCAACTGTGCTGTTTCCTGCCGTAGCTGAGCCAAAATTTCTGGCTCCCGCAGAGAAACTGACTGCAAGTAGTCGTACAGTTGGTTGTCAAGTCCCAGGGTTTTGTTTGTCATAGCGATCGCATTAGCAAAACTCACTTATAGAAAACCTACACTATCTGCTATTGTTTATTTTTCCAACAACGATCATTCCTCCGCCCAAACACTCAAACCCTTTCCTCCTATGCCCAAACTCGACATCATACCAAATCCGGTTACAATAGAGCCGTTTTGAGCAAACCGTGAAATTTCTGTAGGGACGTTTCATGAAACGTCTCTACAATGTGGGCATAGCGGGTATATCGATACAGAATTTGGTATCATCCATGATGCAGTAAAAAATGCACTCATCAAAGAGGGTTGGATGATCACCGATGATCCCTATATCATTAAGTAGGGTTTGCTGAAAAAGTAATAAGTAATAAGCAGTAGTAGGACTTCAGTCCAAAAAGAAGCTAGAAACAGCATCTTAATTTTACCTCTCAATTTCTTCAACCTGCTTCAATGCCAGTTGAACACGGGTGCGCACTGCCAAATCTTCATCAGTGGCAAGCATTTGTTCAAGTTGAGCTTTAATCTCACCTACTAAATCTGGCTGACTTTGTTCTACAGAACTTCCTAATCCTTGCAAAGCAAAAGCAGTAGCATAGCGAACTACCCATTCCGAGTCTTGGGAGGTTATTTGCAGGGTTGTGAAAACTCGCTTTTGGGCAGGATTCACCTCTAAGGGTATCATTTTAGACCAGCTCAGGTTGCCCAAACCTCTGGCTGCAGCTCGACGGACACTCATTGCAAAATCTGTTGCCGCCGCTTCTAGCAAGGTTTCTAAGGCTCTAGGGTCAGCAATGCCAGCTAATGCTCGGATTGCCCAGGCTCTACCTCCGTAGTTGTAATCATCCATCAAGTTAAGCAGTGGTAGTACAGCTACTTCTCCTAATTGCACTAGTCCAATCACTGCTGCTATTGCTGGACTGGGGTTGTTGTAGCTGAGAACCTCAATCAAGGTGGGAATACCTGCCTCTAAACGAGCATTTGCTAATGCTTTCACCGCATTCAGTAGGCTGACGGTTGAATCAGCTTGCTCAACCGCTTGGATCAATTCTAGGGCATTGGTATTGCTAATCATGAAGGGGAAGTGAGAAACCATTGATAAATATAGCGTTATTCAGCATTCAGCTTTCAGTGTTCAACCAAAAAGCTGACAGCTGACGGCTAATAGCTAATCAATTATTGCCAGACTCTCTCCAACTTCAGCACGAAACCGGGCAAGATATCTTTACCCGACAATTCAGCAGGATTTGCTAATATCTGCACCTTTTGTCCAGTACGATAAACTTCAACTCGCTGGTTTTTAGGATCAATCAGCCAACCTAGCTTAGTTCCGTTGTCAAGATACTGCTGCATTTTTTTTTGCAGGGGTCTCAGGTTATCCGATTTAGAGCGCAGTTCAATCACAAAGTCGGGACATAGGGGTATAATACCCTCCTGTTGTTCTTCCGTCAGGTTATCCCACCTCTGGCG
>JAAHHL010000137.1 GCA_010672185.1 Caldora sp. SIO3E6
TTTGGTCATTGGTCATTGGTCATTGGTCATTGGTCATTGGTCATTGGTCATTGGTCATTGGTCATTGGTCATTGACAATATCTCTCTTGTCTTCCTTGTCTCTTTCTCTTCCCCAGCTTCCTCAGCTCCCTCAGCTTCCTCAGCTCCCTCAGCTTCCTCAGCTCCCTCAGCTTCCTCAGCTCCCTCAGCTTCCTCAGCTTCCTCAGCTCCCTCAGCTCCCCACACTCCCCGAGTCCCTGCTCAATTGATCATCCTCAGGAGTCCCTGCTGACCGAGGAGAATTTCCCGCAGTAGGCTGAAAATCCCTACCCAAATAATTGGAGTAATATCTACTCCTCCCAGGGGAGGGACTATTTTGCGCATTGGTACTAAGAATGGTTCTGTTGGCCAAGCAACTAAATTAAATGGCAAGCGATTCAGGTCTGCTTGAGGATACCAGGTGAGAACAATCCGGAAGATAAATAACAAGATCATTAATCCCAGTAAAATCCCTAGGGTCCAGTTAGTCAGAGTAGCTACAGTCATGAGATTAGTTGGATTAGTCAGTTTAACTTAGCATCAAGTTAAGCTGAGATCATAGGCTGCTTAACTATACAAATATTAACAATTTTTTAAAAAATAGTGTAAAATACGAAACATCGTCTAGTCAATGTAAGACTTTCTATCTCAATCCCATGTCTAGTGTTAGTTTAATTTATGCTGATTCCTATGAGCAGCCAAAGCTGCGAGCGTCTTTGGATACCTTGCTAGAACCATGGGGAGGAATGGGAGCTTTTGTTAAAAAAGGCGATCGCGTTCTGCTTAAGCCCAATCTACTCACTGCTGGACGTCCTGGGAAGGAATGCATCACTCGCCCAGAAATCGTTTACTGCGTTGCTCAACTGGTTCAGGAAGTCGGTGGAAAACCTTTCTTAGGAGATAGTCCTGCTTTTGGTAGTGCTAAAGGGGTAATTGAGTCAAACGGCTATCTACCGATGCTCGAATCGATTAACTTACCCATAGTTGAATTCCACGGACACCGTTACCAAACAGTCAGCGACAGTTTTAACCATTTGCGGCTGTCGAAGGAAGCAATGGAAGCTGATGTGGTAATTAACCTACCAAAGATCAAATCTCATGTGCAGTTGACCCTAACAATGGGTGTCAAGAATCTCTTTGGCTGTGTTCCAGGTAAGATGAAAGCTTGGTGGCATATGGAAGCCGGTAAGGATGAGCGACGTTTTGCGGAAATGCTAGTAGAAACAGCAAGAGCGATCGCTCCTGCGTTAACGATTGTTGATGGTATCATTGGTCACGAAGGTAATGGTCCTAGTGGCGGAGAACCACGAGAGTTGCATCTGCTAGGGGCTGCTGAAGATGTTTTTGCCCTTGACCGTTCCCTTGTAGAAATTCTCAATGTTGCTCCAGAAGTTATTCCTACTGTTGCTGCTAGTCAAAGGTTGGGGCTTTGTCCGGAATTGATGGATATTCACTTTCCTCATCAACAACCACTAGAACTCCAAGTGAAAGATTGGAAGTTACCACATAACTTACTACCCATTGATTTTGGTATGCCCCGGGTCATTAAATCTACTTTCAAACATTTGTACATTCGATTAATTAAAGAACCAATCAGAGCTTATGCTGGCAGGTAGATAGTGACAATCAGCTGCTTCAGTAATAACCCTTACAACTTTAGATAAAACTAGTCATGTAAGCTCTCCAGAATATCTGACGAGCTGAAAATTGCATTGACCTATTGTCATAAGCAGTTTTTTTTATGATGAAGCTTAGCTTAAATCTATTGAAATTTAGTTGAGATTGTTTAATTAGAGACAAGTACTTGGGAATAAATAGTTAAAATAGTAAGTAGTGGGTTACAATCTACCCTTCTGCTGTTTGTCGCAATTGATTGTGTTCCAGTTCTCAATAACTTATGGAATCCAGCGGTTCATCTACTAACTCTTATGATCTTCATCCTTATCGCTGGGCGGAGATTATGGGAGCCTGCATTGCTCTATTGACTCTGACTTTACCTGTGTTCGTCATTGCTTACTCCTTTTCTAGCAGTAGCGTTGATGTTTTTCAGCAGCAACCCTACTCACTTACGAGGTCAGGCACATGAGACCATAAATATTCTTACAACTAAATAACTATACTTCGCCGTATAGCGAATGCTGTTACCTCCTACTTAGGATATTGCTTCTAGAAGGAGTAATACTCATTGGTGTTGGTATTTGCATTCCCCTTCAAGCTGCGGCATAGCCCTAGGCTATGCTGTGGAAATTTGAGGTGCTGCCCGTGTGAAGTATAGTACTCCGTCAATCAAGAAATAAAGGACTCAACCTTACTTCCGTGTCTGTGCGTCAGTCATAGCATTCCCTATAACTCTTGGCAGTCATAGTCTAGAGTATGTCACAATGCTACACGGGGGTTGGTAGCAGCTCACTGTTGGTGCTTCGCCTACAGTGAGAAAAATCTCCTGTCTGTCAAATGCCCCCAATTTAATGTATCGCCAAAAAACTCAGTAATGGATTTATCACTCATTCCAGCTCAACCCAAACCTGGTTTACTCAGCGTCTTAATTGAAATTCCAGCTGGGAGCAAAAACAAGTACGAATATGACAAAGATCTACAAGCTATGGCCCTTGACCGAGTGCTCTATGCTTCCGTACACTACCCTTACGACTATGGTTTTGTGCCCAATACCTTGGCGGATGATGGTGATCCACTTGATGGTATGGTAATTATGGATCAGCCAACCTTTCCCGGTTGCGTTATTGCCGCACGACCGATTGGGATGCTAGAAATGATCGATGGTGGCGATCGCGACGAAAAAATTCTTTGTGTTCCGGACAAAGACCCTCGTTATGTTGGGGTAAAGTCTCTCAAAGATATTCATGAGCATCGGTTGGAGGAGATTGCTGAATTTTTCAGGACTTACAAAAATTTAGAAAAAAAAGAAACGGAGATTCTCGGTTGGAAAGATATAGATCAAGTACTACCACTGGTAGAAAAGTGCATTAAAGCTGCTAGTAAGTAAACACAATTACAAGAAGGCAGGAGGCAGGAGTTAGTCCCTATGAAAAAAAATCACCACTAGGTGATAAAAGTAGGTTCTTCCGAAGTTGCCTTTTGCCTGTTGCTTACTTACAAGTCAGACTCCCATGAACTTTCACCTCACAACGTTAGGATGAAAATCTCTCTTTCTCCGCGTCCGGTGTGTGCGGTGCGTCTATTTTCAGTTAGAAGACTCCAAGATAAGAAAGGTTGTAGATAAGCTTTTTAGCCTTTTTTCCCTAAAGGGACTCCAAGAAATAAATTATGCAATTTTTGGGCAAGACTGGTTTATCTTACTCCCCCATCTCCCTATCTCCCCGCACTTCCCAGACTCCCCACCCCTTCTTTTCACTCACCCAGAAGTTCCTAGCTTGATGACGGGAGACTCCTGTCGGAAGAAGTTAAACAAAAATTCCTGACCGACTTCTGGATGCTGGAAGATTAAATGTAGGGTAGAGTAGAAATCACACTTTGGTTTAGCTACTTGGTTACCCTAGGTTGATTTATTCTAGATCTAGAATATTTCTCTCATTTAACTATAAGTTACATTTAACTACTTATCGGTGCTCATCTTTTCTCAATATCATTTAATAGAAATCCACCGGTGTGAAGATTTCCTTATCCCGGCAAACTTGATAGAAAGATGCCAGATTTTGCGACCGCAGCCACTAACCTACCTATATCTTATACTACAGCCGACATGGTAACTGGTTCTACGGTCGATTTTTTTATCCAATTTTGGGGCGTTAGAGATAAAATTTCGTCTCCAGGAAAAGATACCATCCGCTATGGTGGCAATACCTCTTGTGTGGAAATGCGCCTTGGCAAAAAATGTCTCATTTTTGATGGTGGTACTGGTTTACGAGTATTGGGTAATAAATTACTCTCGCAGATGCCAATAGAGGCTCACATCTTTTTTACCAATTGCCATTGGGATAATATTCAAGGCTTTCCCTTTTTTACCCCTGCCTTCATTCCAGGTAATTGTTTTCATCTCTACGGAGCAGCTGCATCCAATGGTTCATCTATGGAGCAGCAGCTTGCCTGCCAGATGCAACCACCGACTTTTCCGGTTCCGATTCAAATTATGCAGTCGGAACTACAATTCTACAATCTGACTTCTGGCGAGCAAGTGTCACTGGATGATGTGACAGTTGAGATCGTTTCTCTCAACTCCCTACAAGGTTCAGTGGGTTACAAAGTCAGCTGGCGGGGTTACTCTGTAGTTTACGCAACTGCCCACTCATTTAACTATAAGCACCTTGATGACAAATTGCTGTGCTTAGCACACCAAGCTGATTTACTAATTTTGGATGCTCCCTATGCAATCTCAGCTGATGAAACCCTAAACTCTGATGTGCTACATTGGCAAGATGACATCTGGCAGGCTGGTATGACAACAGCTAAAGCAGCTGCGGCTAAGCAAGTTGTCATATCTCGCTACAATCCTGACTATGATGATGATTTTCTTGACCAGATGGAAGCAAAAATTCAGTCAGTTTACCCTAACTACTTACTGGCTCGTGAAGGGATGATTATGAGAATTGAGAATTGAGAATTGAGAATTGGGAATTGGGAATTGGGAATTGGGAATTGGGAATTGGGAATTGCTGAATAAATTACTTTTATTTTCTAGACAGACAGTTATTCAATGTTTGTTGTAAAAAAAGTAGATCAAGCTTACGTCCGATCAACACCAGTTGAGTTTTAGGAGTTTTTGTCCACTCACTCTCACCAATTGTGAATCGCTTGCCACTGAGTTGAAATAAGTGACGCTTTGGGCTGTCAGCAAACCAAAGAACGCCCTTGGCTCGAAACACATTATCCGGCAGTCGGTATTCGAGGAACTGTTGAAATTTTTCCGTGGCAAACGGGCGTTCGCTCTGAAACGACATCGACATAAACCCATCGTTTGCCAAATGAGCCGATGCTCCTGACTGGGGAGCACTCAGCACTTTCTGGGAGGAACCTGACTCAGAAAAATTAACATCTAAAATTAGCGATAGTGGAACTTTACCATACTCACATCGCAGAATTTGTGCTCCTTGTTTAATAGTACGAGCATGAGTTTCTATAGTGTTGAGCTCAGCCTCAGCAACCAAATCAATTTTATTGAGCAAAATCATATCTCCATAAAGGATTTGCCGATTTGCCGCTTCACTATTGAATGCTTCAGACATAAATGTTTCTGCATCCACAACCGTTAAAATTGCATCCAACTGAGTCAGCTCTAGGAAATCTGCTCCTAAAAAGGTCAGCGCAATCGGTAACGGGTCAGCCACACCTGTGGTTTCAAGAATCAGATAGTCAATCTGCTCTTGCCGTTCTATTACTCGATAAACTGCATCTGCTAGATTATCGTTAATCGTACAGCAGATACAGCCATTAGTCAGCTCAATCATGTCCTCTTCAACAGCACTCAAGAACTGACTGTCAATGTTGATATCGCCAAACTCGTTAACTAAAACAGCAACTTTATAATTATCAAGATTTTGCAGGATGTAATTCAACAATGTTGTTTTACCACTGCCTAGAAAGCCTGTAATGATAGTTACGGGTAATTTATCAGATGAAGTGTTCATTAATTAATAATTAATAATTGATAATTAATAATTAATAATTAATAATTGATAATTGATAATTGATAATTGATAATTAATAATTAATAATTGATAATTGATAATTGATAATTGATAATTGATAATTGATAATTGATAATTGATAATTGATAATTAATAATTGGTATAAGCTCGGAATTGAGCAATTGAACAGGGAAAAAAGAGGCAATGGTGGAATAAAAAACCATTACCTCGCTTGTGAGGAAAAAGATTAATGGAAGGATGGTCTGTGACGAATCAAGTCCATAAATTCCTGGCGGGTTTTGGCATCGTCGGCAAATACGCCTTGCATCGAACTTGTCACTGTCCAAGAACCGGGTTTTTGCACGCCCCGCATCACCATACACATATGAGTAGCTTCAACAACTACAGCAACCCCTTGCGGTTTAAGCAATCCCTGAATAGCATCGGCAATTTGTGCAGTAAGTCGTTCCTGTACTTGCAAGCGACGAGCATACATTTCACAAATTCGGGCAATTTTGGATAAGCCAATCACTTTCCCATTGGGAATATAAGCGACATGAGCGCGTCCCAAAATCGGTAGAATGTGATGTTCACAGGAGCTAAACAAATCAATGTCCCGCACTAATACCATTTCGTTGGCATTTTCATGAAAAACAGCCCCATTGAGCAACTCATCTAGGGATTGTTGGTAGCCAGAGGTAAGGAACTTCAGGGCTTTGACTACCCGCTTGGGGGTATCACGAAGCCCTTCGCGATCGGGGTCTTCACCCATGCCTAATAGCAATGTGCGAACTGCTTGCCGCATTTCTTCTTCAGAAACAGGAGACTTCGCTTGAGTGCTAATGGTTTGCTTGCGAATCTCGTCAGTTGGAATAGATAAGGATAAGGTCATGAATGAATTGAAGTAAGATAACAACCAGCTCTATGGTGTAGAGACACAGATTGTGAATGGCTCTACCTCCAGCAGGCGGCAAAGCTACTGAAAGACTCCGATTAAGCGAGACAATGCTTCAGCTTTTGCCGTAGGCTCTCTGCATTCAGATTGCGCCCAATAAACACCAGCTGGTTATTGGGTAAAGTTCGCCGCTGTTCTGCTTGCAAGTCAAAGCGTGGACCACTCAGTTGAAAGATATGGCACAACTCGCTGTCAGCAAACCAAAGGATTCCTTTTGCCCGGAAGACTTCCTGGGGCAATTGTTCTTGCAGGAACGATTCAAACTTGTGAACATCAAAAGGGCGATCGCTCTCAAATGATATCGATACAAAGCCATCATTATCTAAGTGAGCAGAATGATGGTGGTGATGTTCGTGAGGATGATGGTCATGCTCATCATGGTGATGATGGTCATGCTGAGATTGCTCAATCTCTTCCTGAACTAAATTAGCATAAGCTTCGGGGTTATTGTACCCCACATCCAAAATGAGCGGCAGTGACACCTGTCCGTGTTGACTATGGAGAATTCTTGCACCTTTTTTCACGGTGCGGATGTAAGTTTCCAGATACTGCATTTGATCTGGATTTGCCAGGTCAGTTTTATTCAAAATTGTGATATCGGCATAGCCAATTTGCTTGAGTGCCGCTTCGCTATCAAAGTGATCGGGGGTGAAGGTCTCAGAATCCACCACCGTAATGATTGAATCTAGCCGAGTCATGTCACGCAATTCCGTCCCCAAGAAGGTTATAATGATGGGTAATGGGTCAGCGACTCCAGTGGTTTCAATCACCATATAATCAACAGGCTCATCCCGTTCTAAGACTCGGTAAACTGCATCCACTAACCCATCATTGATGGTGCAGCAGATACAGCCATTACTCAGTTCCATCATGTCTTCATCCATCGACACCAGTAACTGGCTATCAATGTTGATGTCGCCAAATTCATTCACTAAAATCGCGATCTTTAAATCCTGGCAATTGCTCAGAATATGATTGAGCAAAGTGGTTTTACCACTGCCGAGAAATCCTGTAATGATAGTGATAGGCATTCCTCGTTTAGGCATGCTCAGAGTTGTTGGGTTGGAAAGAGTTACTGTGTCGGTCATATCCAATTCCGGGTCTTCCGTACTTACTGTGCCAAACTGTTAGTTTCAATTTACAAAAAGCTTTTACTGACACAAATATCTACATTATACCGTCAAAACGATAATCATTATCAGAAAATAAAATCTTTGTCATTTTGAGACAGATTTTCTGCTCCACTCTTGACACTCCCCATGCCCCTGCTTCGCTTTGCTCCGTTAAAGGCAGGGAATTCTTAGTTCACAGTCAAACCTTAAACTGAGTAGATGAATCCCTCTGTGTAGCCTCAACCCAGCCTTTTCGACTAAAATGAGAATAATAATTATTTTTATATTGGTTTAATAATTTAGGTCTGACCGTACAGAAACAGGTAATTGCTAGCTAAGGAGCCAAAATCCAATTAGGTCTTGGGAGAATAAGTCTCCCAAAAACAACTGATGGGTTATGTAGTTATTTAAGTTCAGTTAAAACCATGAGATTGGAGTTATTGCTATGCCACTCTACGAGTACTTCTGTTCCAACAAAAACCAAACCGTTGAAGCTGTTATTGTTGGTGCGGGTGCGGCGGGGGTTGGTTGTGGGGTCGTTCTCAAAGATTTAGGACTCCAGAATTTTATCCTATTAGAGCGCCATGAAGTGGGAGCATCTTTTAATCGCTGGCCCGCACAAATGCGATTTATTACCCCATCGTTTCCCAGTCACGGCTTTGGATTACTCGACCTGAATGCGGTAGCTCTAAATACCTCCCCAGCTCTATCTTTTCGACGAGAGCACATAACTGGTAAGGAGTATGCCCTCTATTTACAAACGATTGTCGAGCATTTTCAGCTTCCGGTAAAAACGGGCATTGAGGTTCGCGATATTGAACCACTACCAGAAGGAAAAGGGTTTATTCTCAAAACTTCCCAAGGCGATGTCCAAAGCCGCTTTGTCATTTGGGCGGCGGGAGAATTTCAGTATCCGCGCCTCGATCCCTTTCCCGGTACCGACTTGTGCATTCATAATACTCAGATACGCTCCTGGGACGAGATACAGGGAGAGGAGTTTATTGTTATTGGTGGTTATGAAAGCGGAATGGATGCCGCCACCAATTTAGTTGCCTTGGGAAAACGAGTGGGAGTAATCGATCGCGCTAAAAGTTGGGCATCCGATAACTTCGATCCGAGCATCTCTTTGTCTCCTTACACACTACAGCGCTTAGAGTTTGTCTATGCTACAGGTCGCCTTGAACTGGTTGGTAATACTGAAATTGTGGGAGTCAAGCGCGACAACAACGGTTATGTTGTCGTTGGAGCGCAAGGTAATGAGAGTATCCAGTATCGCCAGTGGATGAGTCCCACGCCTCCTATTCTATGTACGGGTTTTAAGGGCAGTCTCAGTACCATAGCCCATTTGTTTCATTGGTCTGACGGACATGCTGTACTGAATGAATGGGATGAATCGACCCTTACTCCAGGGTTATTTGTTGTCGGACCTTCTGTGCGTCACGAGGATGTGATTTTCTGTTTTATCTATAAATTCCGGCAGCGGTTTGCAGTGGTGGCTGATGCGATCGCACAGCGTTTGGGTTTAGATCCTTCACCTTTGCAGGTTTACCGCGAACAAGGTTTATTTCTTGATGACCTTTCCTGCTGTGACAATGACTGTGTTTGTTAATGATTGTGTTTTCTTATAGACAACGATGAACCGAGTTACTGGACAACTCTCTACCCACACTGCCGTCATGGCGATCGGTAAAGAAAGTGTGGGAAAATCCCAGTTAATTGCCTCTCTTACCCAAAAGCCAGCCTATAGCTCGAATTTTCGGGGTACTACCGTGGCTTGTGAAACCTATCGGGAAGGCGATCGCATCTTTGTCGATACCCCTGGAATTTTGCGCCAGTCTGATAGCGTGACGATGGCAACCGTGTTGAACCGTTTGCCAGAATCAGATACCGTGCTGCTTGTGGTACAAGCTACTCATATCGACAAAGATTTAGCGGAATTACTCCCATTGGTTCAAGGCAAGCGGGGAGTCGTGGCTGTTACCTTTTGGGATAAGGTACAAGCTAAAGCAGAAGCCATGGAAGTACTCGAACTTCTCCACCAGAGTTCCGGGATTGATTTCATCCCTGTGGATGCCCGTAATCTGAGTGCGAGCGATCGCGTCCAGATTCTAGAGGCTCTTTCATCTCCCGGAACCTTTACCCAAGAATTTAAACCAAAACCCATTGGCTGGTGGATCGAGCCATCACCAACGTTATTGGAACACCGCTATTGGGGAGCGGTTGCAGCAATTTTGCTGCTTTTATTGCCTGCCATCATCGCCGTTGGGACAGCAAACGCCTTGGCTGGATTCCTTGAGCCATTAGTACAAGGGTTGGTTAAGCCTTTAGTCGAACAACTCAACCTGTTGCCGTCCCTATTACGAGAAATTCTTGTGGGTCGATATGGACTGGTGATGATGAGTCCGTTACTATTCGTTTGGGCTGTTCCCACGGTTGTACTATATGCCCTGTTTCTTGGTGCTTACAAAGCGAGTGGTTTGATTGATCGCATCACAGTGGCAATGCATCCGTTAATGCTTCCCTTTGGATTAACAGGGCGAGATTTAGTGCGGGTGATTATGGGTTTTGGTTGCAATGTCCCCGCAGTAATTAACACTAGGGCTTGTTCGAGTTGTTCACGAGGAACTTGTATTTCTGCGATCGCATTTGGTTCTGCTTGTTCCTACCAGTTTGGGGCAACCCTCGGCGTATTTGCGGCGGCTCAACTGCCTTATCTGGTTATCCCTTATTTATTCTATCTGACAGTAACAACCTTAATTTACACCCGACTGACAGCACCCAAAAAAGCGCGATCGCCATTAAATAAGTTGCTCGTTGAAGGGCGTAGCTTCCTGGAATTGCCCCGCCCGATCGCCATCTGGCGCGAAGCTTACAGCACCCTATCTCAATTCTTTCTCCAGGCAATCCCCATCTTCTTGGGAATTACAATTATTGCTTCCTTACTTGACTGGCTAGGCGTTCTCTCTTTATTGTCGGGTGTTCTTCGCCCTGTGATGGGATTGTTTCGCCTTCCGGCTGAAGCCGCTTTACCTGTAGTGCTTGCCTCTATTCGCAAGGATGGCATTTTGCTATTTACTGAACCGAATGTAGTGGGTGTTTTAACCCCCTTGCAGATTCTCACAGCTGTCTATCTAGCAGGTGTAATTCTGCCTTGCCTTGTCACCCTCCTAACCATTGTGCGGGAGGTGTCTTGGCGCTTTGCCCTGAAGCTTTTGAGCCAGCAAGTTG
>JAAHHL010001370.1 GCA_010672185.1 Caldora sp. SIO3E6
TAGCTCCCTCAGCTCCCTCAGCTCACTCAGCTCCCTCAGCTCCCCCAGCTCCCCCAGCTCCCTCAGCTCCCTCAGCTCCCTCAGCTCCCTCAGCTTCCTCAGCTCCCTCAGCTTCCTCAGCTTCCTCAGCTCCCTCAGCTCCCTCAGCTCTCTGAGCCTTCGCTTCCTTCATCGCTCTGGGAATTATTCTCACCAATTGCGAGTTCCTTTTTAGAGCGTTTCAAATGCTTCCAGAGAGCTTTAATTCGCTGATATGCTTCTTCTGGCTGGAGCTTGCCAGCAGTCTCAAGATTGCAAATATAATTTACCTGTTGAGCAAATTCTTGCAGATTGGCGTTAAACACCAAGTTCTCTGGGGTGAAATCACCTCGATAGGAACTTCGGGGATATATAAAATTAGACTTATCTGCCATTATGATTTCCTAATCTAAAAATAGGAGCCAGGAGTCAGGTGTCAGCAGAGAAAGATTTTCAGCAATTCGTTGTGATCTTCCGCTCATGGGAGTCTAATCTGAAAATAGACGCGGGGACGCGGGGACGCGGGGACGCGGAGACACCAAAGATTTTCATCCTTTGTTGTGAACGAGAGTTCATGGAAGTCTGACTTAAAAATACCCAGGCTACTGACAACAACGTGAGATTGTTTGGTCTGCTTGCTTTGAGGCAAGATAAAATTTATGATTATTGGTTCATTATTACTAATTCTAATATAACGACAGTGAGAAAATTCCAAAAACTAGGTGCTGTGTATGACTGAACCAAGTAGTAACGTGATCGGACGGCTTACAGAAGCGATCGCCGCTAGTCGTGAATTAACAGACCGGCAGCTCAATGCCTTAGCGGCAAGGGTGGAGAAGACTAATCAAAACGTTGACCGTGCAGTGGCAGGAATGCAACAATCGGCAGACCGAATGCAACAATCGGCAGACCAGATGCAACAATCGGCAGACCGGATTGAACAGCAAGTAGGGCTAATGTCCGAGCACCTCACAGCGATCGATATCAAAATCGAACGACTAGGTGACCGTATTGAGGCGCTCACTAGTGCGGTGAATGGCCATTTAAAGGTAGCTGAGAAGCAAGCTGACAATATTACCGAGTTGACTAAGCTTGTAGCGGTTCAGGCAAATACGGTTGCAACGCTGATTAACCGCACCGGTTAGAGGTAAGCTCAAACGCATTCACCTTGAATGTTTCGGATGACAGATCACAGGCAAGATGCCTGTTCCACCAGAAATTGATGATTGGATTAGGATGACAGATCACAGGCAAGATGCCTGTTCCACCAGAAATTGATGATGGAATTAGGTACTTTCACCAGATGCATCTTAGCTTAGAAGTAAAAAAAGCTAGAAACAGGTCGCTTAATTAGAAAAATTTTTATGTCTGTTCAACAAAAACTTTATGAAGGAAAAGCAAAAATTCTTTACACTACGGATGATCCAGAGATTCTGCTAACCCATTTCAAAGATGATGCGACTGCCTTCAATGCTCAAAAGCGAGGTCAGATTACCGGGAAGGGGGAGATTAACTGTGCGATCGCAACCCAATTGTTCCAGTTGCTAGAAGCTCAAGGTATTCCCACCCATTTTCTGGAAAGACCGGCTCCGAACCAAATGCTGGTCAAGAAAGTAAAAATTTTGCCAGTAGAGGTGGTAGTCAGGAACATTGCTGCTGGTAGCCTCTGTCAACAAACTGGATTACCCGTAGGCAAAATCCTGCCGACACCCCTGGTAGAGTTTTACTTCAAGAACGATGATTTGGGAGATCCTTTGTTAACAAGCGATCGCTTATTACTTCTAGAACTAGCAACCCCTGAGCAACTTAACCAATTAAAGGAGCAAGCCTTAAAAATTAACCAGATTCTCACAGCTACTTTTAACCAATGCGGTATTACTCTAGTGGACTTTAAGCTAGAGTTTGGTGTAGGTTCCAACCAAGAGTTACTCTTAGCGGATGAAATCAGCCCTGATAGCTGTCGTCTTTGGAACCAAAGTGAAACAGACCCAGACCGGCGAGTCATGGATAAAGACCGGTTTCGTCGTGATTTGGGAAATGTCGAAGCTGCCTATCAGCAAGTTCTAGAGCGAATTATGTCAATTAGGTGGTAGGTGTTAGGAGGCAGGAGGCAGGAGGCAGGAGGCAGGAGGCAGGAGGCAGAAGGCAGGAGGCAGAAGTCAGGAGGCAGGAGGCAGGAGGCAGGAGGCAGGAGGTAGAAGGCAA
>JAAHHL010001371.1 GCA_010672185.1 Caldora sp. SIO3E6
GTTGCCCACTGGTCAGGTAGTGGAGTTAGGACGTGGGGTCTTGCTATCTCACGGTGCAGGCTTGTTGTAAGGGGAGCTGAGGGAGCTGGGGGAGCTGAGGGAGCTGGGGGAGCTGGGGGAGCTGAGGGAGCTGAGGGAGCTGGGGGAGCTGAGGGAGCTGGGGGAGCTGAGGGAGCTGAGGGAGCTGAGGGAGATATGTAAACTCACCAATTCCCAATTCCCAATTCCCAATTCCCAATTCCCAATTCTCAATTCCCGAACAACAAACAACAAACAACCAACAACAAACAACAAACAACAAACTCATTGCTCCATTGCTGAACGTCCCTGCTTGCCCAAGCGAATTATCACAAAATAGCCTAGGTAAAGGACGTAAAAAATTAGTCCCACTACACCGAGAAAACCCCAAACCCCTGGTTCATACCTATCCGTAAGAAACCACTCTCGAAATACTAAAGGTGCTTCTGTCCACACTTGGCAGAAGGTAGTTTCTATTGCTCCTGAGACAAACCCACAGCGCAGAAAAGGAATAGTTGAGATCGCGGCTATGGTACAGTAGATGCTAACGGCCCAGCGCCAGGATGTTAGGGCCAATTTGAGGGAACTTTGGGACTGATCGTCAATTTCGTCATTTAAATCAACCCAAAACCAGAGAGAGATGGGGATGAGGATATAAGCACAAAAATTAGAAACAAAACCAATCGGCCAAGAAGCAATCAAGATGAAAACAGTAATTCCTAGGAGGCTAGCCACTCGCCAGTAGATGATCAATAAACGAACCATGGCATCTGCTTTTTTGATAGCAGCCCAAATGATCAAAGTCAAAGGGATGAATACCATAAACAAGAGGGTTAGCCGATAGTCTGTCCAGACTAAGGCTCTAAGAATTTCATCTTGCATTGCTTGTTGCCGAATTTATCTTATATATCTATAGGAGTTTAATTTAGCGCTCATATCCCCGACTTCTTAAAGAAGTCGGGGATCTTGGAGTTTTAAAGAAGACTAATGGGATTTAGTCATCGTAAATCAAACATTCAGGGGCTTCAGGCGAACTGTCGCAATAGAGTTCTAGGGAGGTTTTCTTTGGGGCACTTTGTTGTTTATGTGATGCCTCAGCTTGTAGCTCTTCTACTGTATCCCAGGCTACAGCACACTCTGGGGAATTGGCACCTTCGAGATCACAAACAGCACGAGCTTGTTCTCGCTCTTGTTCGATTTTTGTGTCGATGTTATCGCTCATTGCTCTCCTTTTATGATTTTTGTACTAAAGTAAACTCAACTTCTTTACCGCTAATAGTTGCACATCCTTTAGCTCAAGGATACTATTAACACCCTATCTACTTAGTTGTAGTCTGCAAACTCCCTCCCGTTTCCAGGATGAGTATCACAGTACAACTTTGTATAGCGCGAAACAGCACTTTCCCGACAAGATTGCTCTTTATTTTTTAAGATTTTGCCTAATTAGGGAAATTGCTGTTTAGTTTACAACAAACTAAGCACCCTCTAAGTATATTAACTTATATGAATACACAATCGTGGGCTATGTAGGAAAATTAGTAACTTGACTTCCCTTAGGAGTTACAGTGTTGGAGTTATCATAAGGCTTTGAGACTGGTCAATCCCCTGAATCGGGGCTGGTGTTGGTAGTGAATGTAGGTAAATCTGATGGCGAATCCAATTAAATGGGCAAATGCCTTATCAACCCGTCCGTCTCTAGAGGCGGCGATCGCGGAAGTTGTCAACCGTGTGGAAGGGGCATTGCCAATGCCCGCTGATTTGGGTTTAGTATTTATCTCTTCTGCCTATGCCAGTGAATATTCCCGTCTGATGCCTTTACTCCAAGAGCAGCTGTCGGTAAGGGTGCTAATTGGCTGTGGTGGCAGTGGCATTATTGGCATGAATGCTCAGGGTAAGGCTCAGGAAGTAGAGGAAGCACCAGCCTTGAGTCTCAGTCTAGCTCATTTACCTGATGTCAAGGTTCATGCTTTTCATTTAGCCGCCGAAGATTTGCCAGATCTAGATAGTCCTCCCAACGCTTGGGTAAACCTGATTGGTGTCTCACCTCAAGAGCAACCCCAGTTTATTTTGTTAGCTGACCCCTTTTCCTCTAGTATTAATGACTTACTCCAAGGGCTAGATTTTGCTTACCCTGGGTCTAATAAAGTGGGAGGGCAAGCAAGTGCTAATGCGATGGGAGTTCAGAATGGCTTGTTTTATTTCAGA
>JAAHHL010001372.1 GCA_010672185.1 Caldora sp. SIO3E6
TCAGTTCCGAACCATCGTCGAGTATGTTTGCTCGAAACGTGGAAAGTTCTTTGCTCAAGTGGATGCTAGGGGGACTTCTCAAAGGTGTCCCTGCTGTGGGGGTGAGGTCAAAAAAGACTTGAGTGTTAGAGTTCATAAGTGTCCTCACTGTAACTATCAAACAGATCGTGACGTAGCTAGCGCGATGGTCATAAGAAATCGAGGTCTAGAACTCATCAGTACCCCTGGACTAGGGGGAAAAGAAACTGCCTGTGCAGTCGGTCTGCCGGGGACGGGAGAAATCCCGTCTAGGTCAGAGGCGAAATCCCGCAAGGAAATAACCAGGAAATCTTCCAAGTGATTGGAGGAAGCCCGCGCTATATTCGTAGAATTAGCGCCGGGAGGATGTCACACCCACTAAAAATAAATAGTTATGGCAACAATCTCTAAAAAAATTTGCTTGATCGGTGACTTTGGGGTGGGTAAAACTAGCCTGATTCGGCGCTTTGTAGAACGCCAATTTAGTGATCAGTATCTTTCAACAGTAGGAGTGAAAATTTCTCGTAAAACTGTTGAATTAACTGAACCAACAACCCAGAAAATACAATTATTAATTTGGGACTTAGAAGGTCATACTAAATTTAAAGCTATTGCTCCGAGTTACTTAAAAGGGGCTAGTGGTGCTATAGTCGTTGGTGATGTTACTCGTCAAGAAACTATTGATAATCTTCCAGAGCGTGCCCAGTTATTTTTGGATGTTAATCCTAAAGGTATTATGATTTTTGCCCTGAATAAATCAGATTTAATAGATGAAGAAAAGTTAGCTAAAATGCCTAAATTTGGAGACAGAGAACAAGTAATAGCCACCTATCCAACTTCTGCAAAAACTGGCTCCCACGTTGACGAAATTTTTCAAAAACTAGCTTACGGAATGCTTTAAATTGGCATGAATGCCCTACTAAATAAACTCCTATCAGTCCTTGCCCCCAATCGAGGGGAATATTTGGAAATTGATCAGGATTTTAACATTATCGAGACTTCTGTTGGAGTGCAACGATTTGTTGATTGTCCAGATGACCTTAGTAAAGGACAAGATATACGTCTTGGGTTTCCTGAACTGTTCGGAGTTGAAGATATCCTGACAGAGATTCTTGACGGGGAACAAGAGAGTTTTGAATTTAAGGGAATTGCTAGAGCACCCAATGAGCATTCCCCTATCTACTTTGATATTCATATTTTTAACAATCTCGATGAAGAACCTGGAGAAAAAAAATTAATAGTCATTCTTGAAGAAGTTACGGAAAGGATGACCTTGGAGCAAAGTTTAATCCAAAGAATTAATGAAACCAATCTATTATCCAGCGCTCTAGTTGCTGCCAAAGATTATGTTGAGAAAATTATCTCGTCAATGGCAGATGCTTTATTGGTAACTAAGCCATCGGGAATTATCAAGACCGTCAATCAAGCGGCTCAAGATTTATTTGGTTACTCTGAAGCAGAATTAGTTGGCCAGTCCATCTCGATGATTATTGCTGACAAATTTTTTTTCAAACAAGCTAGTCATGCTCCTTTTTTATTTAATGAAGTTTTAAATAATGTAGAAGTCATTTGTCAAACCAAATCAGGAGAAAAATTAGCGATCGCTTTTTCCTGCTCAGCCATTCAGACAGAGACAGAAGGCTTAGAAAACTTTATCTATATTGGTCGAGATATTACTGAGCGCCAGCGCACCCAAAAGCGATTAGCACTACAGTATGCCATCACCCACATTATGTCGGAATCTGCGACTTTGTCCGAGGCAACCCCCAAAATCTTAACAGTAATTTGTGAAAACCTGGAATTGGATTTAGGGGAAATTTGGGAGCCAGATAAATCATCAGAAGAGATAGAGAATCAGCATCAGAGGGATGGGGATTCCATCACACTAAGATGTGTTGCATCTTGGGTTAACCCATCGATACCAGCAGTCCCTAGCATGATGGCTCATAGCGAACATACAACTTTTACTCCTGGTTCCGGATTACCTGGTCGTGTTTGGGTAACTCATTCCATTCATGGCCTTACTAATATTATGTATGATTCGGAATTCTCCGATTCCAAGCCAATTTCTTCAACAAGATTGCAACAAGCGTTTGGCGTTCCTCTGCTAGCAGACAGTAAAATTTTGGGAGTACTAACTCTCTTTTGTGGCGATGCTCAACAGGCTGATGAAGATTTACTGAAAATAATGGCAGCAATTGAGA
>JAAHHL010001373.1 GCA_010672185.1 Caldora sp. SIO3E6
CACTCACCCGCCCTATCGATAACCTTGCGGCTACCCAAATCATGCGATCGCTTGAACAATTAAGAATTGAGAATTGGGATCAAATCCAACAACGCTCGTAGGGGCGGGTAATGGGATATTGGTGTCAACTTAGGCGATTTTTCAAAATGATTGTACCCAGAATTTGGTGCGTTACGCTTCGCTAACACACCCTACGATAGGTACATTTTTTCAATAGCCCAAGTCCATTAAAATGGACTAAATTTTTCGGTTTCAAATGAGTCATCTTTAGATGACTTGAGCTATTAGCCTAGAACTTAAGTTCTAGGCGGGGCAAGGGTTTCACGATTTGAATAAAACGGGGGTGTTTTACCCGGATTTGGTATTATTCAACCAGCCTAAATCACACTCCCACAACTTCAGCTAAGCTATTTTCTCCCAATAGGTTAAAACCTTTAGGAACAGCAGCACAAACAGCACATTCGCAACGAGCAGCAATTAAAGTATCCTGATGAGACGAATTAGTATTTGCTAGATTAGTTGCAGTGAGTCCCTGGGTGGTATTACTCGTATTGTGATTACTAGTCGCAGTAGTAGAAGGAGCTGAAGTTAACTGCCAATTCCCAGAGGAACTATAGGTGTAGTAGTTGCCATCAATGAGAAACTTCATTGAACCCTTGGAACCATAGTAATCTTTAACTTGGATCGAACCGTAGGAACCACTACCCAAGCTAAGAGTTACGTTACCGCTACTAATATTTACTGCAATGTCGGACAAACTGTAACTGGATAAATTGAGGACATCTGAAGAACTAGTAGACTCATAAATGTCACTACCAGTATTAGTTCCTAGAGTATAACCACCAAAGGTATTAGCTGCATCATTGGCAATAATGTAGTCACTAGCTTGGGAAGCGAGTAAATTTTCTATGACTGTATCGTAAGAGATCGCCGTACCATAGGTGGAGGTAGTGTAAGTACCGCCTTCTCCCCGTGCTGTATAGCTTGAACCGTTATAAGCTGACTGGGTAGTGATCATACCTCCTTGATTGAGGTCAAAACGATAACTGGTACTGGTAGCAAGATTGGAGAAGTCTAGGGTATCAATGCCGCCGCTATCCCAGAGAGTTTGTTTCCTGGCGCTGCTATTACTGCCAAAGAAATCTCCGCCAATACTGTAACCATAAACGCTGGAAAAGGAATAGGTGCTAGTACTGTGATTGTGGTTCTTAGCACCATACAAATATTGTAAAGCTCTGATATCGTAGGGCATTGCAGTAACAGCAGAGTTACCAGCAAAGTTATAAGTCATGACAGTATTGGTGGTATTATCCTCTCCACCCGGTAAAAATGGCCCACTGCCAGTGCCGCTACCATTGTAGTTTCCTGGATGTTTCACACCGAGAGCATGGAAAGTCTCGTGAATTAGGGTCATATAACCGTGTTTACCAGGATCTCCGGAGAAGGCATTGTAAGAGTTTCTTTCGTAATCTTTATTGAGGTGAATATCGCCACCTACAGCACTAGAGTGAGGATAATAAGCATAGGCATAGCTAGGACCACTCGAGTACATGTAACGTAATACTCCATAGCTACTGGCAGTATCAGCAACTTCGACAAAAGAAACATTCAGGAAAGATGTTAGGGAGTTCAATATATTCCTAACGTTATTTTTAACTGCATTACTAACCTCTGAAACTTGTTCACTTCCGTAATAAGAACTTTCTTCAGAACCCTTCTTGAAGCTATAGGTAATCACTCCACCATTGTTACTGGTATTCCAATAAGGTACATAAGAGGGTAAGAGTGCATCAATTGCCAGATTTCCAGAGGTTGTACCATAGCTTACAGTCGGATCAGTGACGGTTGGTGAGGTAATGGTAAGAGTTTTGTAAGCCACATTATTCGATTCATTACTCTCAGTAATAGAACCGTTGGCATCAGCCTTCCAGAGTAGGTAGTAGTTCCCGGCGGTGATACTGGAACTAATGGACAGGGATTTAGAACGGTTCAGAGTACTACCTGCACTTATACTAGAAATCTCATCAGAGCCTAATTCAATGTCGTTGGCACTATAGGTGGCATCGGTGGAGAGATAGAACTTTGTATAGTTACCACTCGCATTAGCAGTACCTTGGTTCTTTAATGAGTAAGTGATATTTAAAGTACTACCTGCGGTAACACTACTAGCTGCTGATTGATTCTGAATAATTAGGTCTGGCTTGGCACTATTGACGGTGA
>JAAHHL010001374.1 GCA_010672185.1 Caldora sp. SIO3E6
AACTCACCGTTCGCCCATTTTGTTTTAATGGTGATAAAAATTGGGAATTGTCTCAGGAGTTGTTGGCTCAACAGTAGTGATAGTGGGTATCTATCCACCATCACTATTGTTGAAGTAAATCTATTATACCAAATCTGCTTCATGATTGGGCTTGGTTAGAAAAATTGTCATGAAAAATGTAGTTTATTTACGAGTGCCAATCATAAATAAACTCTATTTAACTCTATTATTTGACTGGAATGTAGATGCGACACGAAAAAAGTTTATGGTGGTTGTATATTGGTAGCAGTAAGTTGAATATAAATATCAGTGTTCAAATCAAGTAAATCTCAAATATTCTGCTGTAATGAGGTTAGAGAATTCAGATGAACATAAGTAGTTTTATCCATAACAATCCACGATAAAGTAATCTCAGCAAAAGCTTGCAAGAGTTTTTCAGCAGTAGGACGAGGGGTAGCTCGTTTTGGGTTGCCAGGGTAAAGACCGCTTAAAGTCTTCTTTTGTTGAGATAAATTCTGTCTAACTTTCCACTCAAGCAAGGTTAAAACTCTCAAGCCAAGGGACAGAAGACGAATCAAGCCTTTGACGTGGTCATCTCGTTGAAGATACATGGGAGTTAGAGATAGAGGAGCATTCTTTAAACGTCGAAAGTCTCTTTCAATTGAATAGTTTTGTCGATAAGCAACTACCGCTTCATTGAGGGAAAAAGTGTTCGTTGGATGATTAGTAGCGTAAACTCGCCAACCACAAAGATAAATTTCCTGCTCAAGAGCTGATTCATTAACACTAACTGATAAAGAAATTGAAGTTTTCTCTTCAACTCTGGCTGGTCGTTTACCATGTTTTCTAATTGAGCGAGTTTTTTTCTCAACTTGATATTCTATTTCTAACAGCTCTTTGACTCGATAATAATTGATAATTTTCTTACTAGCTTCTTGCCAATCTTCTAGAGTATCTAAACGTTTTTTTCCTCTTTGGGGTTGTCCTAGTTTCGACAAGGCTAATTGTGCTTTTTCCACACGAGAACGCAGAGCCAATTCTTCTCGTTGAGCAGCTTTAAGAGAACGTACAATCAAACGCCTTTCTGTCCAACTAGAGGATTGTTTTTTTAGTAATTCGTCTTCCAGAAATTCCGAGATTTCTACTTCTATTTGATAACCATTAGCAACAGTCTCCCTTTTCCCATCACTATAATCATATTCCACATTCGTCGTCGGCTGTCTCCCTTGCTTGACCTTCATCACCAACTTGATTAATTCTTCATTAGTTACTTGCTTAGTACTCAAGGGACACAAGTAATAATCTCCTCCTTTGTTTATTTCAGCTCTCGTTGATAACGCCGCCATTTTGCAATCCCCAATGTAGAGTAATCCCGATTTATTCAGAGTTTTTCTGACTCGATTAACCGCAGGAATATATAAAGGGTCATCCGCTTTATTACCTGCTACAATTTCTGTAGCGACAGGCATTCCTATTGGCTCTAAAGTGGATAACATGATTTTTACCTGTCTTAAGTCTGGTCGATGATCCTTACTCTTTCCCCATTGAAATAATCCTGATTCGTTGATTCCACAATAACTGCTACCTGTGGTACTATCTAAGTAAATTTTTGTGGTTTCTATCTCATATACTTGTACTAAACTTTCTCCTAATTCCCTCTCAAATTCTGACCAATTTTCTTCTTGACTTAAATATCTTAAACTCGCGGCTAATCGGTCATCTGACCAGTCTAATGCTCTGAGAGTTTCTCAATAACATCCTCTCACGGTTTGTCGTCTTTTTTCTACCCACTCTTGTACATAAATCAAGCGATGGTCTTGTTGAGATATGATGTGACATAACCAGACAACTATAACCCATCCTAAACTTAATCCTTGCCAGTTACCATGTGTTGGAAAATGCTTCTCTATCAATTTTTGTAATCCCATTTTTTTGCAGTGGGATATCAGTAGAGGGAGCTGATCTATTCTCTCTTGATTAAGTATAGGCTCGAGGCTTTTGTTCATTTTTCTTCACCGTTACCATAGACTTTTCACCAAAAAGCGATACACTCTTCATTACTCCCTTTGAGTGGGTTCGCGGTTGCTGACGACATCAGCGTAGCTGCTCGCAACAAAGCTCTGCGCCCAAGCGATCGCAACAAAGCTCTGCGCCCAAGCGATCGCAACAAAGCTCTGCGCCCAAGCGATCGCAACAAAGCTCTGCGCCCAAGCGA
>JAAHHL010001375.1 GCA_010672185.1 Caldora sp. SIO3E6
TTATATGGACAGCGGAATCTTACGATCGCGCTCAGATTGGAGCCCTCAAATATAAAGCTCAGGAAGCTGACTGGCAGGTTTCCGCTGATGGCAAGTCAGTTACTCAACCGATGGATGCCCAACCGACCTTTTTCTACAGCGACTTTGAGAGTTTGGGTAGCAAAATCTCTTTGAAGATGGAGGTGGAAAGCGCTACTGACGATGACTTTATTGGCTTCGCGCTCAACTTCAAGCCAGGGGATACTAACAACAAAAATGCGGATTTTCTGCTACTCAACTGGAATGCCCAAGCAAAAAGAGCGGGACTAAAATTATCCCGAGTACAGGGTATTCCCAGCTTCCTGGATATTCTGTATCTGCCGCAAGTAGCTAAGGCGAAAACCTTAAGCACTAAAGGCTGGGAAAACAACAAACTCTATCAGTTAGAGGTGGCTTACAGCAAAAACAAGTTACAAATTTGGGTAGATGGTAGCTTGGAATTTGATCTGGATGGGGAGTTTGAGAATGGGCGGTTCGCCTGTTTCGATTGTTCCCAGAAAGAAGTGTTTTTCAGTGAGATTGAAGCGAAACTAGAAGGTTCTTCTTGGGAGAAACCGAGCCAAACTAAACTCCAACCGACTGACTTGCAAGGGAAGGACTGTTTCGGCTATTCAGTAGCCATCAGTGGGGAGGTGGCGATTGTTGGGACACCCTACGCCGATGCTCCTGGCAAAACCGATGCCGGGGCAGCCTACATCTTCCAGTTTAAAGAGGGAACCTGGCAACAACAACAGAAACTCCAACCGACTGACTTGCAGCGGAAGGACTGGTTCGGCTATTCAGTAGCCATCAGTGGGGAGGTGGCGATTGTTGGGGCAGTATATACCGATGCTCCTGGCAAGACTAATGCGGGGGCAGCCTATATCTTCGAGTTGGAAGGGGAAACCTGGAAACAACAACAGAAACTCCAACCTGATGACTTGCAGCGCTCTGACTATTTCGGTCAGTCTGTAGCCATCAGTGGGGAAGTGGCGATTATTGGGACACCCTACACCGATACTCCTGGCCAATCTGATGCGGGGGCAGCCTATATTTTCGAGCTGGAAGGGAAAACCTGGCAACAACAACAGAAACTCCAACCGACTGACTTGCAGCGCTCTGACCGCTTCGGTCGCTCTGTAGCCATCAGTGGAGAGGTGGCAATTGTCGGGGCAAATCTAGCTGACGCCCCTGGCCAACCCGATGCCGGGGCAGCCTACATCTTCCAGTTAAAAGAGGGAACCTGGCAACAACAACAGAAACTCCAACCGACTGACTTGCAGCGCTCTGACCGCTTCGGCATTTCAGTAGCCATCAGTGAGGAGGTGGCGATTGTCGGGGCAAATCTAGCTGATGCCTCTGGCAAACCCGATGCTGGAGCAGCCTATATCTTTGAGTTAGAAGGGGGAACCTGGAAACAACAGAAACTCCAACCAGCTGACTTGCAGAGGGATGACAGCTTCGGCATTTCAGTAGCCATCAGTGGGGAAGTTGCGATTGTCGGGGCATTCCAAGCTGATGCTCCTGCTCCTAGCACAGTTAGTGTAGGGGCAGCCTACATCTTCCAGTTAGAAGGGGGAACCTGGAAACAACAGAAACTCCAACCGACTGACTTGCAGCGCTCTGACCGCTTCGGTCGCTCTGTAGCCATTAGTGGGGAGGTGGCGTTTGTTGGGGCATTGAACACCGATGCTCCTAGCCAACCTGATGCCGGGGCAGCCTATATTTTCCAGGCTGAGGATTAGTGGTCTGTCCAGTTTAAATTGATGGGATGATGGGGTGTTAGGTTGACCAAGAAGTCGGTTCATCTTTCCCTTCATCTTCCCATCACCCCCTCTGATTGTCCAAATTACTCCGAAATCTCCACATATCACAATCAAAATTAAAAATTATGACAACAGCCAATTTAAATAACTGGACAGTAGAATCCTATACAGCAGCTCAATTCAGTAATACTTACCATCATGTTGATGCTAACTGGGTAGTAGACCCTGGGGGTACTTCCGTTAGCCAAATCACTGACTGTCTACCGAGCTTTTTCTACAGTGACTTTAATGCCTTCGATAACACCATTGAAGTCGAACTAGTCACTGGTAATAGAGATGATGACTTTCTGGGTTTTGCCTTAAACTTTCAGCCAGGGGATACCACCAACCCCAATCCCGATATTCTAGTAGTGGACTGGAT
>JAAHHL010001376.1 GCA_010672185.1 Caldora sp. SIO3E6
AATGCCCACTTGTGCATCAGTAGGAGGTGCTTCTAAAGCATGAGCAACTTTGACACAAAACTGAACATAATAGCCATCAGCACGACGTACAATACGGACTCGCTTAATCAGCTTGATATCTATTGTATGTATGTCCCACTTCCCCAGTAGCTTCAGCTCACCAATACTCTTTTTGTCTAGAAAATTAATTCGACGCTTGGTAGGGTGAAGCTTCCAGCCCGACTGCTTATACTCAACAGAACGGGTATGTTTTTTAAACCTTGGATATCCCTTCTTCCCAGGTTTGTTGGACTTGCAATTAGCAAAAAATCGTTTAATTGCGCGTTCTACGTTCTCTACTGATGCTTGGCAAGCATGGGAGTTGAGTTCCTTGACAAAACTGTATTCTGCTCTTAGTTGAGTGTTGTACTGATAAAGCTCTTTTTTGCCAATGCCACGGTTATCCATCCAGTACCTTAACACTTTGTTTCTCACAAACTGAGAAGTACGAATAGCCTCCTCAATAGCAATTGCTTGTGACTTTTTGACAACAGCTTTATATTCGAGTACCAACACTTTGCCCATCACCTCCTCAATTTGATAAACTATATTTAATATATACTGCGCAACTAAAAATGACAAGTAAAAAGGGACAAAAAAGATTAAAAAATGTACCAATTTTACAAGGCGGAAATCAAATCCAAAAGAACAGTAATATTAACGCCTACCGCTTGAAAAAAAATGAAAAACGCAGCCGGTAGGCGTGGTATCAGTATTAGCGAATTGATAGAAGCTTTTGCACGGGGAATAAATTCCCCACGGGCTTATCCCCATGAATAGAATTCAGGGGCTTGCGCCCTAGGATTTTCGGTCATAGCTTTACCTAAATCCCGTATGCTTCGATTGATATTCCGAGCCAGCTCAATATGGGGTTCATCTGTCTCTACTGGTATAATTCCGGCTTTTTCCCCTTCTCCCAAGTAATCAACTACCAAATTAGCTGCCTCTAAACCAGTGACATAAGCCTTTTCCTGGGACCAAGAACCGTGGCGGGTGATAATCCAATCCCCACTCAGAAAGACATTAGGGAAACTTGTCTGTGCAGGCAGCAGATATTGGTAACTACCAGGGAAGAAGTGAGTCACACCTTGGGATACTCGGATAATACTGCTATCGATGACTTTTGCCTCCCGGAAATCAGGGACACAAGTGGCTAATTTGTCCTGAACCATTGATAAAATTGCGTCATCACTCAACGACAGCAGCTGATTACCATGATAAAAATCAGCTTCCACTACAGTACCTGGTGCGTCTCGGTACTCATCTTGCAAGGTATTCAAATCAAAAAATGTCGAGCCGGTGGTAGGACTGAAGCCAAAACAGGCGTTAGAGGGACGGGGAATGTTTACTTTACGATCAAACCACAGTCGGGTTGCCAGAGCATCAATCCCTCCTAAATTCATTAAGTTCTGGAATTCCTGACGACTTTGCAAGGTAGAACTATGGCGAAGCAACTGCTTTATACCACTGACATTGATGGCGAAGACAACGGCATCGCTGGGAAAAGTCTGTTCATTGGTAACAACCCCTGTTGCCTTACCATCACTATCTATAAGAATATCCTGAACTCGTTGGTTCGTTAGTACCCTGCCTCCAGCTTTCTCAATGGATTCAACCCAGGGTTTAAAAATCATCTCCCCAATTGTTCCCCGGCACCAAACTACATCGAAGTCCGGTTGGTGAGACAAAATAAAATAGTAGAGCATTCCTAAGGCAGCGGCGGCGGAACATTGCTCTCCTGGTGCAAATAACCCTACTAGTAGCATTGGCTCAAAGGACTCCCGATAGAGCCTAGCGGAAACGCCGAATTCTTTGAATAGTTCGCGAGCAGTTACCTTATCATAGCGTTGCCATGCCTCATCAGAATTATCAAAATCCACTACTGCATAGAGTAGAGGTAAAGCAGAAAGGCGATCAATTAAGGGTAACCGGTGGAATTTGGTGTAGAGAAAAGTTCCCAGGGGAGTAGGTAACCGGGGCAAGTCTTGAAAAATTGGTGATTCCGCTTCCAACCCTGCTGGGGAGTATTGAGAAGAGCGAGTAAAAGGGGTGAAGGGATTAATTCCCAATTGTCGCACTAGAGCAAAAATATTACTGTAGGGATACCAAAAACCGTGAATACCCCCTTCAATAGAGTTGCCCTCAGGTGTTTTCCAGCCTGCCGA
>JAAHHL010001377.1 GCA_010672185.1 Caldora sp. SIO3E6
GTTCTATACAATCCACGCTTTATTCTCTTTCCAGAAAATTTAGGTTTAGCAGGATTGTCGGCATTGTACACAGGTATCTTGTCTTGGTCGTAGAAGCTCGCTTTCGAGGTGTAACTTTCTTCTTGCTGGTGTATACTCAATTTCATATCTAGAACAGAGTGCTTCCTGTTTACGTCTCAACTGCCAGAATGGTATTTGTACAAAATTAGGAAGTGTGATTTTATGGGATATTTTATTTTCCGAACGATTTAAGCCTGAAGACCCAGCTTTTGACATTAGAGCAATGATTGAGGGGTATAGTCAGCCTGAACAAATGAGAAAAATCAAACTTAAAAGTATAACTACGATGGGTTCACCTATTTTATTTTTAAATATTATGTTGGAGGTGAGTTCAGATAAACTTAAAGAATTTGCTGACAGCTATCAAAACGAGCCTCTGAGATGGATTAATATTATCCATTCTTCAGATCTGGTCGCCTATCCTCTGCGTTCCAGCTTAAACCTAAACTCATCGGACAATCTGTTCTTACGAGATGAGTATATCTCAACTGATGCTAACCTAGCCGAAAAGACTGCCCGTGCTGTTAATCAAGTTGATGCAGCTATGGTATTAGGGGGAACTGATGCTCATATCGGGTACTGGCAGTGTCAGCAGACAGGTCATTTAGTCACCGGTAATCTTCTGGGTTCGGACACTCCCACGATCCAGAAGGTGATTGCTCGATTAAATAAAGTACCAGGGATAACTAATGATGCGATGCAACTTAGTCGCCGTATTTTTATGGATGATATGCTGGCAGAATTAAAGTTTAAAGATGGTAGTGGTATACTTCGCTTTTGTGTCAACCCTCTTAAAATTCATCATGTGTATATTTTTGATAGCAAAAATGACTGCGAGTTTACAGGATATGTAGGATGGATTCATGCCGAAGGACTTAAGCAAGAAATTGAACAAATTAAACAAAATTTTTGCTAATTGAGATATCCAAAATGCAGACGAGCGATAAGAGGTAGAGTTACATGACACCAAACACGCTTTTCGCATTCAGAGTTAGCAGCACCGACCTCTTTCCCTTACTCAGAAAGGTTTTCAGCTCCTAAAGAGGCTAGACTGAGATCTTGCACGCCTGTCGGAAATTGACTTGTGAAGTAAGGCAACAGGCAACAGTGATAAGATTTGACGGTTTCGGTATTGGAATTGATTGTTCTGATGTACGTTATTCAGTATTTTTGTACTGGTGCAAGATGTGAGTTTTACCAGATTTTCGGGACAAGCAAGGTTACTGGCGTGATTGAAACCGTTGTCTGGCATGGCTTACACACTTATGCAGCAAACCCTAATTATAAACGAGGTAACAGAGCTGCAACCCTGATTAAATCTACATTATAGCCATAGTTATCACCCCGTCAGACCATGCCTCTTATGCTCACTTTTGGTGAGCCAAGAGCGAAGCTTGTGGAGCAGGCGCTCCCCTCAACATACCCTCTGTACTCAAGTCTTCATCTATTTCCTCCCAGTGGATACCGTAACCACCACCACATACTTCCCACTTCATTCGTTGTTCAGGCAGAGCATTAAGTAGTCTTGGATACCAGACTAGAGGTACAGTAATTGTCCGCCCATCCATTAAATCGACGCTGATGGTTTCCTCAGTAAACGAAACATTTTTAACTCTCTCGTCCGCCTGAATCGCCAAAATACCCATTCCAAGCCTCCAATAAAACTTCTTGATTTTCTTGCACTGTTACCTGCAACTTCCGCAATTCCTTAGCGCTGAACCCAATATTAGTTGCTAGGATGACTGGTTCAAGCCAAAATTTAGCGGTTGAGTTATCACGATCAATATGAACGTGCGCGGGTTCATTGGGTTCATGGCTGTAAAAATAGAAGCGGTAGGGACCTACTCGTAAAACTGTTGGCATACTCCAAAATTATACTCAAGTTCCTCAGTCTAGCAGCAGCTTGTAATCGTTGGAAGCGGTCTAACAACGCCCATGCACCTGACCGTTGAGAGTTTGTCTGTTGAGTGTTTGAGGTGATCTGCGGCAGGTGATGGGCAACGTTGTCATCGGATTAGGGACTTCCAAAAAATAAAATATACAATTAACAAGAATGATAATCATTGTCATAGGGGTAGGAAGGGGTTGCTGTCAGCAACCCCTTCCTACCCCTATTTATAGTAAAACTTTGCCTTTACCT
>JAAHHL010001378.1 GCA_010672185.1 Caldora sp. SIO3E6
TCACTTCCAGATAAGTATCTCTGGGACTTCTGGTTGGTGGAAGAAAGTTCTGACTATCACTTATTTTACCTCCAAGCTCCTAGGAGTTTAAAAGATCCAGAAGAACGGCACTGGAATGTCTCAATTGGTCACGCTATTACCAGAGACTTTGGTACTGTCTGACGTGGCGTAATCTTAATCCAGACGGAAGCTTTATTGGAGATCTGGCGGAACCTTTACTGATAATGGTTGATTACAAAGGCGATTTAGAAGTCAAGTCACCCCGTAATTTTCCTGAGTTGAAGTTAGTTGCTTGAGGTGCAGGGTGTAGGGTGTAGGGTGTGGGGTGTGGTGAAAAAGAAGGTTATACCAAATCCGGTATCGATATACCTGCTATGCCCACATTGTAGAGACGTTTCATGAAACGTCCCTACGGGGATTTCACGGTTTGCTCAAAACAGCTCTATTGTAACCGGATTTGGTATTATATCCGCTTTCCCTTATTCCCTGTTGCCCATTGCCTGTTGCCTGTTGCCCAATGGTGACAAGTTAAAGAGTGGTATATTTTGTCAACTCCCATATATGGTGTTTGGGGGCTAAAAAAGACCCTATATATGGAAATACCCAAGGGTTAAGGAAAATTGTATTCTTCTTCCTCTGCTCCTCCGCTCCTCTGCTCCTCCGCTCCTCCGCTCCCTTGACAATGACATCTCTACCTTAACTTGTCACCAATGCCTGTTGCCTTATTTCTTCAGCAAAAAGAGAGGTAGCGAACTACCTCTCCTTTCACAAGAATGCCAGAATATTAGATTACTGAAGCATTTTAGAATCTACGGTTGGTACCTGGCTTGTAGACGATGAAGCTGAGAACTTGACACTGCTTCACGTTATCAAAACCAACAACGCGGATATAGGAGTCGCGGTAGTCTGAACGACACTCATCTACTTCCCCTAATACTTCTTTAGAAGTGCGAGCATGGAACAAGGGCAATTTCCACAATGTCCAGTAGTGCTGTTCTGGTTCTGAAGACTCACTGAACTCAATAGCTGGGATAAAACCCTGCTCCAAAATGTAATCTACTTGTCGGGTAATTTGAGCATCGCTCAGGGGGGGCAAGTAGGAAAGGGTTTCGTAACGACGCTCTTTAGGTAAAGTTTGCATAGTTAATGCTTGAATTTTGTTGAAGTATAGGTGTGCAATTAGCGGTAATCATCCGCATCGGTTATACCTTGTTAGGTTTCCGAATCAGTTTGCTGTTCAGGAGGGTTCGGGGGTTCCGGAATGGTAAGTTGCGTAATACGCTCTAGATGCCGACGCCGATGTTCCATATTTGACTGCTGAATACCAGTGCAAACCATTTCTGGTAAAAAGTCAGTCACTTCCTCCGCCAAATGTTGCCGCACAGTCATGATCCGAAAAGCCAGATCTTGTTTTACCCGGAGTAATTCTTCCAGATAAGCATCTCCATCTTGGATACTGTGCTCAGAGGAAAAGGAATTCAACCAAAATGCTCGGGGAGGGTCTGTTTCTCTCAATTGATCTAGGACAACCCGCAGTGCTTGATAGGTGAAGTAACTAATTAACGTCTTGGCAGTGTCTTTAGCAACTCGTTTTAGATCCATCTTCCGACCCGATGCCCTTTGCTGTATCAAGTATAAAGTAGAGACGTGCCAACACCCAGAAGGTTAACCTTCAGTAGGCACGTCTCTACTGCTTCAGACGGTATCAATCGCTTCAAACTCAAACTTGATTTCCTTCCAAAGTTCGCAAGCAACTGCTAAATCGGGGCTCCACTTGCAAGCTTCGCGGATGACATCGCCACCTTCGCGCATCAAGTCACGACCTTCGTTACGAGCTTGGATGCAAGCTTCCAAAGCAACACGGTTAGCTGTAGCACCAGGAGCATTACCCCAAGGGTGACCTAGAGTACCACCACCAAATTGTAAGCAGGAATCATCACCAAAAATCTCTACCAGCGCTGGCATATGCCAAACATGGATACCACCAGAAGCTACAGGCATTACACCAGGCATAGATGCCCAATCTTGGGTGAAGTAAATTCCCCGTTCGCGGTCTTGCTCAATGTGGTCTTCCCGCATTAGGTCTACAAAACCCATGGTGATACCTTTTTCACCTTCGAGCTTACCAACTACAGTACCAGAGTGGAGGTGGTCACCACCAGACATCCGCAAGCACTTAGCGAGAACCCGGAAGTGGAT
>JAAHHL010001379.1 GCA_010672185.1 Caldora sp. SIO3E6
CTGTAACTTCAAATCAATTAGGGTTTAAACCCTTCGTGATTAACGGCAAGCCGGTTAAGGCAATCAACAATTACTACAATAAGAAAAAAGCCTTACTGCAATCTCAACTGAAGGGAAACAGGAAAACATCAAACTCAATGAGCGCGTTTATCAACTAAGCGAGGATTTAAGATTGATGACTATCTCCATAAGTCCAGTCGATGGATTATCAATCAGTTAGTGGAAAACAACATCAAAACTCTGGTGATTGGGAAAAACGAGAACTGGAAGCAGGGAATCAATATCGGTAAGGTTAATAACCAGAACTTTACTAGCGTTCCCCATGCAAGATTTATCAAAATGTTGAGCTATAAAGCTGAACTGGTGGGCATAAAAGTCATCATCACCGAAGAATCTTATACGTCGGTGGCTAGTTTCCTGGATGGAGATTTTATCCCTGTTTACGGAAGCAATGAGGCTTCATGTGTAAAATTTAGCGGTCGTCGTGTGAAGCGTGGGTTGTACTGTTCTCAAAAAGGCATCAAATTCAACGCCGACATCAACGGCAGTTACAACATCATCCGCAAAGTAGTCCCAGATGCTTTTGGCAACGGGATAGAGGGTGTAGTAGTTCACCCTGTCAAGATTACTCTGACAAACTAATTTCCGCGTTTTTCCGCAAAATTAGGAACTATCCTAAACTCTGTTAACTGCCATCCTGATAAAGCCCACACTTGAACTGTTTCACCAGAGGTTCCTCCTGTAGCAAGATGTTGCCCATCTGGAGTAAAACTCAAACTCAGGACTGAACTACTCCCTTCAAGTATCACCATTTCTTGAGTTGACAGTTTCCATAATCGAGCATCCTTTCCCCCCGTAGCCAGATATTGCCCATTAGGGCTAAAATTTGCCCAAGAAAGGGAGCCTTGACGACTGTCAAATTGATTAATTAGTTGTCCTGATAAATTCCAGATTCTGACTATAGCATCTTCCCTCAGGGGGTGACAAGCAAGCTGAAAGCTTGATAAATAAAGCTTTTCACCTCATTGACCTCTCCAAAGATGCACTCCAGTTTGACAGGTAAGCTTGAGAATAAAATTGAGCAATGGCTTTACTGATAATGATAATCATTATTTGGTGGAGGGGGCTCATTGCGCCCCCTCCCCCTAGTTTCTTCATCTAATTGAATTGTGGAAAAAACTATTATATTTGCAATATCTTCTCAATTTAAGCTATCATAAAAGCTGGTCAACAATTAAGTTAAATAATAGCTAGCTGTATCAAAGACATCGCTCTCAATCCCCGTTGGAAGTAGGGTAATTTCTGGGGACTAAGACTCATTAACTTGTTGACTATATTTCGACAATACTCGATGCTTATAGTCCAATTAAGTCCATATAATCCTACCCAAAAATTACTATGCCTTTGCCGAGAGCGTCTTAGCTCTTTGAGACGATTTATATATTTTTGTTGTCCTGTTTGCTTTAATTTTTGACCTTGTAAAACGGAACATACGTAAGCCATTGCGATTAACATCACTAATCTTGTTAATCGCTCGACTGAAGATGAGAGAGCTTTCAAGATTGTAGCCTCCAGTTTTGCAATCTTTGAACATTGCCTCAATGCCACTACGAGCTTTATATGCCGCGATTGCCTCGTCAAAACTAGTTAAATTAGTGAGAATGTACCATCCTGACTTTTCGAGCTTACCTCGATATTTTCTTTTCCAATAACCCGCCAGAGAAAATTTACCGAATCCCTTCTTCTTAGTATAATCTATTCCCACATAAAAGAACTTAGTCCCTGGAGTTAAACCCAGCTCACTTAAGAGCTGATAGCTTTTACCTTTTCGACGAATGTGTGTATCTTGTTTCTGACGGAAGGCAAAGTATACTTTCTTGGTTTTGAGCCAATAAGCTAACTCTACACTCCGAAATTCTCGGTCTCCTATTACAACAATTTCATAACATTTCAGTAGTCGTAATACTGGACGAATAACTGCTATTTGTTCTGAGAGATTACTACTACCTTTTTTTTCTAAAAACTGCCAATATATCGGCAAAGCTCGCTTCTGATAAATTACCGTTACTATCAACAAATTATTTACTTGCCATTGCGTTCTATCAAGGGCAACAATTATACGACTCCCTGACGGAATTTTCTTCATCAAAACTTGCCGAATTAGGGGTAGCCAAATTAAGGCTACACTTAATTTTGG
>JAAHHL010000138.1 GCA_010672185.1 Caldora sp. SIO3E6
TTCATACCAAATCCGGTATCGATATACCCGCTATGCCCACATTGTAGAGACGTTTCATGAAACGTCCCAGAGCAAGATTTCACGGTTTGCTCAAAACGGCTCTATTGTAACCGGATTTGGTATCACTACCCTGTCTAATCAATAAATGATGGATAAACTCTCTCTCCGCGTCTCCGTGTCTCCGTCCAATCATACTAACGCCGAAAGGGGTCATTGAGGATGTCTAAATCACAAACCTTCCACACTCCCCAAACAGTTTTAGAGTCTATAGGCGCACACCTATTCCATTATCTACAATAATAGCACAAAACAGCCACAAATTGCAATCAACCTATGAGAAAAAATATTTTAACAGTCTTAAACCTTTTCTTCCTTCGTGTCCTACCCTTCGGGAACTCCTTCGGAGAATGTGTCTTTGTGGTTTATTAAAATAGCCGTAAGAATCTTTTTTATCTAATGAGGGGGTCTGGGGGAGCGATAAGACCCGCGCTATATTCGTAAGAATTAGCGCCGGGATACAGTGGACTCCCCCAGGTTAATTAATGGGACTCAATGTCCCATTAATTAACATTTACTGTTGCGCTGCCAGCCAGTAAACCTGGTATAATATCTCTCATGCTGACATTTAACTACCGCTACCGAATCTATCCAGATGCCCCTCAAGAGCAACAACTCATTGAGTGGATGGACATCTGTCGAGGCGCGTACAACTACGCACTTCGAGAGATAAAAGATTGGTGCGATAGCCGTAAGTGTTTGATAGATAGATGTTCTCTCGACAAAGAGTATATCATCCCAGCAGATACTAAGTTCCCCAACGAAATCTATCAGCTTAACAACCTGCCCAAAGCCAAGAAACAATTCCTAAGATTGAAAGAAGTTCCTTCTCAAGTTCTTCAACAGGCGATTAAACAGTTGCATAAAGGTTGGGATTATTTCACTAAGCGGGGATTTGGCTTTCCACGTTTCAAAAAATACGGGCAATTCAAGTCGTTGCTGTTTCCTCAGTTCAAGGGAAATCCCGTAACCGACTTGCACCTTCTACTGCCCAAAATCGGAGCAATCCCGATTAACTTGCATCGCCCAATCCCCAGTGGATTTGTGGTAAAGCAAGTACGAATCATTAGGAAAGCCGACCGATGGTACACATCTATACTCATTCAGTGTGATGTTAGTATTCCTGACCCTGCGCCCCACGGTCATCCGATTGGTGTAGATATTGGGTTGTCCAAGTTTTTGGCAACATCTGAAGGAGTTCTGGTAAAACCGCCGAAGTTTTTGAAGAAACTGCAACACAAGCTGAAATTGCTGCAACGCAGATTGTCCAGGAAAAAGAAGCGGTCTAAAAACTACTCGAAAGCCCGACTCCAAGTTGCCCGACTTCACCACAAAATTGATAACAGCAGAAAGAACTTCCATTACAAACAAGCCCACGCCCTTTGTGATCAAGGTGACATGGTTTTCATGGAAAACCTGGACTATCGTGTCAGTGCCAAAGGATTCTTGGGGAAACAGATGCTTGATGCAGGTTTTGGTCAGTTCCGAACCATCGTCAAGTATGTTTCCTCGAAACGTGGAAAGTTCTTTGCTCAAGTGGATGCTAGAGGGACTTCTCAAAGGTGTCCCTCCTGTGGGGGTGAGGTCAAAAAAGACTTGAGTGTTAGAGTTCATAGCTGTCCTCACTGTAACTATCAAACAGATCGTGACGTGGCTAGTGGTATGGTCATAAGAAATCGAGGTCTAGAACTCATCAGTACCCCTGGACTAGGGGGAAAGGAAACTGCCTGTGCAGTCGGTCTGCCGGGGGCGGGAGAAATCTCGTCTAGGTCAGAGACGAAACCCCGCAAGGAAATAACCAGGAAATCTTCCAAGTGATTGGAGGAAGCCCGCGCTATATTCGTAGAATTAGCGCCGGGAGGATGTCACCTCATACTAAAATTTACTGTATGGCAAACTACGTAATAACAGGAAACAGTTTTAGATCCGGTTTGCTGGATGAACTAAGCAGTAATTCTGATTATCAAATCTTTGACCAGCAGGAATTGAGCAATTCTGATGTATTTTTCAATACAGAAGATAAGATTTATGTAACTTTTGAAGGAGTTATAGATGAAGTTTACAAGCATCATAAGGATACAAAGTGGGTCGATAAAATTAAACTAATGCGAAATAAGTATGAATTTCGCAAGGTGCTAAAATCAATTTACCCCAATTTTTATTTTGAAAAAATATCTAGCAAAGATATTACTCAGCTCAAGATTATTAATAATAAAAAATTTGTCATCAAGCCTGTATATGGATTTATGGCAACTGGGGTTAACTTTACCGATCGCTCAACTGATTTAGAACAAATTAAGCATAAGTTACAGGAAGAGATTGCTCAAAGTGCTCGATATTTTAATGATTCAGTTGTCTCATCAAAGGTAGTGATAATTGAAGAATTTATAGATGGAGAGGAGTACGCTAGTGATTGTTATATAAATAGTGAGGGTGAGGTAGTAATTCTTAACATCACTGCCCATCCTACCCACGAGAAATTTCATTATATGCAAGCTTTATATCATACGAATTATCAAATATTTTCTCGATTGTACGATAAGATTAAGTATATATTATCAGAATTTCATTCTCTCGTCGATATCAGTAACATTCCTATTCATGCCGAGTTTAAATTCAAAGATGAAAAGTTAATACCAATTGAGTTTAATCCCCTGAGGTTTGGTGGGATGGGATATGCTGATCTTACCTATTATTTTTTTGAAGTTAATCCTTTTAAGGTATTCTTTGAAGGGCAAAATATTGCTCCTAGTCAATTATGGCAAGGAAGGTATGATAAGTACTTTGGTTGGGTGCTGGCCTATAATGGAAAGGGTCTCAATCTTAATCACTATGAGCCTGATTATGATAAGATACAATCAAAATTTACCAATGTATTGAAATTAAAAAAAATAGATTATCAAAACTCTTTGGCCTTTGCTGTTCTATATGTGGAAGAAAAAAAACTAGAGAATCTTATGCAAGTGCTGAAGTTTGAGTTTAAAGATTTTTTCAAAAAAATAAGTGCTTAGAGCACCGATATTGGCCATTACGATTAAGTGCTACCTTATTTTGCTCTCTTTTTTCTGTTTTTGATTTTAACGCTTATTTGTGTAACCTATTTATTGTATTCTATACAAATATATTTAATTTAATCTTATGTGTCGAGCTTTAGCTTATTTAGGAGAGCCCGTAGTGCTTGACGACTTGTTATTCAAGTCAGACAGTTCATTAATGAAACAGACCTATGCTCCACAAATGCTTAAATTACTGAATCTGGCTGGGTTTGGTATGGCAGCTTGGGAACCAAAGTCCCATAATCCGGAGGTTCCCTTTATTTACAAAACTGTTTCTGTTCCCTTCTTTGACCGTAACCTCAAAGTCCTATCGCAAAAGCTGCAACCAACTTGCTTGGTTGCCCATGTTCGCGGCGTCATCTCCGACCCCAGCGCCAAGATCAATATACAGAATGTCCATCCATTTCAGTATAAGGGGTTCAAGCTGGCTATGGCTCACAATGGCGACTTGGCTGATATGGATAAGATGAAATTTGACTTGCTCGAGTCCATCAAACCTGAAATTGCCCGCAACATTGAGGGTACAACAGACAGCGAATGGATCTATGCCTTACTGATGTCACAGATGGAAGACCCAACCAAGGATTTGGAACTCGACGAGATATTGCCAGCTTTGGAATCTACTTTGAAGATTATCAAACAGGTTCGGAAAAAACAAGGAATTGCAGTGGCTTCTTGGGTCAACCTGTTCATCTGTGACGGCAATGATTTAGTGGCAACTCGCTTTACCTTTGACTTCGGTTGTTATGCAGACAAAATCGACGAGTTTGGGCTTGGTCTAGCAGACATGAGCCTTTGGTATACTTTAGGTCAAGACTACGGTTGGCACAACGATGAGTGGAAATTAGTTGGTAGTGCGAAGAACGCTAATTCTGTAATTGTTGCCTCTGAACCTTTATCGAAAGATATCACAAATTGGACTGAAGTGCCGGAGTACTCAGTTCTCTACGTCAAGTCTGAGGGGGATTATCGGCAGGTGAAAATTGCCGATCTGGATATCTAAACCTCACTGTTGTATCTTTTGTTCTATCCAGATCTACTTTAATAATGAACACAAACTTGAAACAAAAAGAAGAGTTTTTCAGCTCATTACCCCTCTTCCAGAGCCTGACATTAAGTGATTTGGATGATATTTTGTTGTTCGCTGAACCATTCTCTGTGGAAGCAGATACTATGCTCTTTCGTCAAGGTGAAGTAATGGCAGGCATTTATTGGCTTAGGGAAGGACGAGTGAAGTTATATGCGGATGTGCCAGGAAATGACCTAGTAGAAATAGAAACAGTTGGTTGTGGTGATCTTATTGGAGAACTCTCTCTTATGGATCATGGACTTAGCTTGACCTCTGGAGTAACTCTTGAACAGACATCCGGCTATTTTTTAAGCAATTTGCAGTTTGAGATGCTGCGATCTAGCTTAAGAGCCTCGGCATTAAAAATCATGAAATGCCTCCGACTCAAAATCTGTAACCGCATTCGGTTAAGAACTGAACAAATCGCTGCTACTTTGGCTACTGGGGAAACAGAAGCAGTGCCTAATTTTGGGGTACAAGAGAACCAGGGACAACTTGATGCTGCGGCTTCTCCTTCAACTTTAGATCGGTCGATGCTACAGTCGATTCCGCTATTTCGGCTCTTCTCTGTTGCCGAATTGGAGGATTTTCTTGCACCAATGCAGTTGTGGAATTTGCCACGAGGTCATGTTCTCTACACAGAAGGTTCTCCAGCGGATAACTGTTTTATTAACATTCGCGGTGCTCTCCGCACAACAATTTATCGACACAATCAATATGAGCACCTTGCTGTTTATGGTCCAAGTCGGCTCGTGGGAGTTGTAGCGTTAATAGATGGTGGTACATACCCAGCAACTTGTGCAGTAAGGGAGCAAACAGCATTACTGGAAATAAATCCGTCTTACTTTGAGTCTCTTTATCAAGGAAATAAGGAGATTAACTTCAAGTTTCTCCACATAGTTAACCAAGAATTGGCGATTGAGCTCCGGAAGCTAATCCGTCAGATAACAAGATTAGCATCTCAGGGTTGGTCTATTTAGGGATTACCTCATCGAGTCCATTGATTCGGGTTTTGAAGTAATAAGTAATAAGCAGTAGTAGGACTTCAGTCCAAAAAGAAGCCAGCTGGCTGACCCCACTTATACAGCAAACCCTATTTTAAAAATGCTCAAGCAGCAACAGAAGCTTGGGGACGAGCAAAAATCATCCTTCCGGCAGAAGTTTGTAAAGCCGAGGTGACAATTACTTCTAATTCTCCACCGATGTAGGCAATGCCATCCTCTACAACTACCATCGTGCCATCATTTAGATAACCAACTCCCTGAGAGGCTTCTTTGCCTTGCTTGAGAATTTTCAGTTCAATGGTATCACCAGCTAGATAAATTGGGCGTACTGCTTGGGCAAGGTCATTAATATTGAGTACCGGAATTCCCTGTAAACTGGCAACTTTATTCAAGTTGTAGTCGTTGGTCATTAGAGTACCATTGATTTCCAGGGCAAAACGGACTAATTTGGTATCTACTGTGGCATTATCTTCGTAATCAGCGGGGTGAATTACGACCCGGTCTGGGAAAGCTTCTTGCATCCGGTTGAGGATATCCAAACCTCGTCGTCCTCGAATACGCTTTTGATCATTGGCGGCATCCGCTAGCAACTGTAACTCTTGCAAGACAAACTGGGACACCAATATTTGTCCCTCAACAAAACCAGTATTGAGCAGTTCTTCAATGCGACCATCAATGATAGAACTAGTATCCAAAATTTTACTGGAGGCTTGCTTGAGAGTACCTTCTCCTACCAACATGGTTTCCACACTGTTGGGGTTGATCAGCCGTAAGAAAGTGCCACCGTGGGTATCTGCCAAACTAACCCCAAGAAAGGCAAACATCACACTGCCCAAAATGGCTGTCAAAGGTTTGATAAAGGCAAACTCTCCAGGAATTGGCAGCAAGAAAATCGGTGCGAGCATTAAATTAGCCAAAAGCAGTCCGATAATTAAGCCAACTGCCCTAGTCAAAGTCACCTCAATGGGTGTTTTGCGGACTTGAGCCTCTACCCGACGATAGGTAGTCTGTACTGTTAAACCTATAGCTAAGCCAATAATGGCGGCAAAACTGGCAGTGATCCAGCGCACAGCTTCTAAATTGGTGATCTGAGCTTGCACATCAGTTGGCAGTAATTCCACACTGCTAAAACCAACTCCTGCCGCTGCTATGATGAAAATGAAAATGATGATGAAGTCCAGCATTGTTAGATTTTGGTGTAATTGGTAGTTAATAAATCAAAAAATGATACCCGATAATAAGTTCATTATATCTTTTAGATAATTTTGCTTAGTTAGAGCGATGAATTAAAATAACTCATTTAAATTGGTAATTTTAATCAAAAATCAAGGATTAACATAATTTTATGATCTATCTAAAAGTGGAAAAAAGTGTTAAATTTATTAAAGAATTCTGAAAAAATTAATAGTTTTATAACTCCTCGTTCTGCTTATATTCATATTCCCTTCTGCCGACGCCGCTGCTTCTACTGCGATTTTCCCGTTTCCGTAGTAGGAGAGCAAGCAACTGGCAGTACTTCCGGCATGATTAAGCAATATGTCGAAGTATTGTGTCAAGAAATTATCACGACACCAGTATTAGGGAGTCCTTTAGAAACAATTTTTTTTGGGGGTGGGACACCTTCTCTACTAGCTGTTGAGCAATTAGAACAGATCTTAGAACAACTAGACCAACAGTTTGGTATTGTTGCTGAGGCAGAAATCTCTATGGAAATGGATCCAGGAACCTTCAGCCGGGAGCAGTTAAAGGGATACCGGGATGCTGGAGTAAACCGAGTTAGCTTGGGGGTTCAGGCATTTCAGGATGAACTGCTCAGAGTTTGTGGGCGATCGCATAACCTTAATGATATCTTTGCAGCAGTTGACCTACTACGCCAAGTAGAGTTTCCCGACTTTAGCCTAGATCTGATTTCTGGATTACCTCATCAAACTCTACAACAGTGGGAGGCATCCCTAGAAGCTGCTATTGACATCGCTCCCACCCACATTTCCAGCTATGACTTGATTGTGGAATCCGTAACAGCTTTTGGGCGTCGGTACGATCCAGGGGAAAAACCCTTACCAACGGATGAAACTACTGCCCAAATGTATCGCAGAGCACAACAAATGCTCACCAGTGCTGGTTACGAGCATTATGAGATTTCCAACTATGCCTTGCCATCTCATCAATGCCGCCACAATCGAGTTTATTGGGAAAACCGTCCCTTTTACGGTTTTGGGATGGGAGCAGCTAGCTATGTTCAAGGGTATCGGTTCACCAGACCCCGCACCAGGAAAGAGTATTATCTTTGGGTAAAAAAGCTGATGGAAGCAGATGGTGTTTTAGATTGTCCCCAGACCCCGGCAGAGGATATTTTACTAGAAACTCTGATGTTAGGACTGCGGTTAGCAGAGGGTCTGAATCTCTCCATCCTCACTCAGCAGTTTGGAGAAGCAACCCTAGAACAAATTTGGGCTAGTTTGCAGCCTCACTACCGCAATGGCTGGGTAGAAGTTTTAGATACAGAAGGAAAACTAGTTGAGCTGCAAGAGGTTTCCAGTCTACCTCTAACTGGTAAGCTCAGGCTAAGTGATCCAGAAGGGTTTTTGTTTTCCAACACAGTACTGGCTGATTTGTTTCTGGCTAATGGCTAATTGTTAATGGCTAATTGTTAATGGCTAATTGTTAATGGCTAATTGTTAATGGCTAATGGCTAATGGCTAATTGTTAATTGTTAATTGTTAATTGCTAATTGCTAATTGCTAATTGCTAATTGCTAATTGCTAATTGTTAATTGTTAATGGCTAATTGAGAAAAAATTCCGTATATTTGTAGGGGCGGGTTTAGGGTCGCCGTTAACGCATTTGGCGATCGCTTTTGTACAAAACCCGCCCAATCGATAACCTAGGGATTAGGTTATTTCCTCTTACTTATTACTTATTACTTATTACTTATTACTTATTACTTATTTCATCGTGTCTTTCGAGTTTAAATCTAAGGGCAAGCTAATTTCAATGGTAGTCCCCTTACCTTGACCTTCACTAGATAAGGTAATGTTACCTCCCATCATTTCTATCAAACTTCGGGAAATAGCTAAACCAAGACCTGTACCACCTCGCTTGCGGGTGCTTGAACCATCTACCATGACAAAGGGGCGGAATAATTTTTGCTGCTGCTCTAAATCAATGCCAATTCCTGTATCCTTAACTGTAACAATAACGAATTCATTAGTTAATAAACTATTGGTTTGAAGCTTTAGATCAGCTGCTTTGTCTGGAGCAACGTCTTTTGCTGTATGACCCTTTGCTGGTTCCATCCTAGTTTTTATAGTTATACTGCCGGAATCAGTAAACTTGACAGCATTACCTACCACATTCAGCAATACCTGCTTGAATTTAGCGGGATCTGCCCTTACCGGAATCTCTTCGTGTAGATCAGAGGTATTAAACTCTAAGCCTTGTTGTTGAATAGCAAGAGCTTGTAAATTAATTACTTCATTGAGTAGCTTGCGCAAGTTCACCGGTTCCATTTCCACCGACAGCTTACCGGCTTCAATTTTGGCCAGATCCAAAACGTCATTAATAATTCCTAACAAGTGAATTGCTGCATCGTCAGCTCGCTGCAAAAAGTCCTGTTCTTCTTCTCGATCATCACAAAACCCATCTTTTACTAGTCGCAGGCAACCAATAATACCATTGAGTGGGGTTCTCAGTTCATGGGAGGTATTGGCAAGAAATTCATTTTTGAGCTGATTAGCAGTTTGCGCCTCTTTCCAGGCAGTTTCTAGCTCTTCTGCCCAATCTCTCATACGCTGAATCATCCCGTCTAAAGCTTCAGATAGTTGATTGAATTCCCGAATTTTGAAATTTTGGGGAATCTTATCTGTAGGGTGCAGTTGAGATTCATTTAGGGCTTCATTCAGGGCATAGTCTCTCAGTTTTTCTACAGGACGTGCTAAGTCACGAGCAACATAAAGGATAACTAAAAAGTTAGCTATAATTAGACCACAGGTGAGATATAACAGAATTTCTTTAATACCTTGAAGACCAACCAGAGCCCTATCCAAGGGAGTAACAGCTAAAATAATCCATTTTTGCTCCAATCTGGAAGTCAGGGGACTATCAACGGCAGTATAACCAGCTAGTAATTCCACTTTTCTTGTGTTCCCGGAAAATATTTCTTGGGGATTGAGCCGACCATCTATTACCTTGGTTAAATCATCTCTAAACCACCGTGAAATTGATTGCGCTCTTTTTTCTTGCCAAAAAAACAGATTTTCAGAACCTGGTGAACTCGCGATCGCTCTATTAAGCAAATTACTGATTTGCTGCTTTCCATCTGCTTCTTGCCCAAAAAATTTTCCTAGCTGGGATGAATCAGGATGAGAGAGAATGATTCCTTCTTGGTCTATTACCACCGTATAGCCAGAAATATTAGTCCGCTGTGATGGTTCTTGCTGTAGGAGTCTTGCCTGGATAGTTAAAACAGATTGGAGTTGACCGTCAGAGTTATATACTGGCGCACTCAATAGTAATTGGAGTTGGTTGGTAGGGTTATTTTGTTTGGCACTACCACCTTTGATGATTAACCCTCTTTTTTCCTCTTCTGGAGGGTTATACAGGGGAGAACGTCCACCGAAGGCTGCGGTTTTTGCTTCTTCAAATATAGGCACTGTTACGTAAATCTGAGAAGCATCTAGCGATAATTGGGTTTGTTGCTTAGGCCAAAAATTCGCTGGAACTCTGTGCAGCCATTGATTGGGGCAGGTACTGATGGGGGCAGCAAGGGGCGGCGCGGTGGAATTTTGCTCTAAGGCTGGGGCCTCCTCCTCCTCTGGAGTTGGTAGGAGGTAACGCAACTGTACGCACTGAATCTGAGTTGGTAATTGTTGGGCGAGATAGTCAATAAATCGTTGCTCGACTTCTGGTGAATTGGACTGCAACGCTACGCTGTTACTGGCATTCATCAAGTTGACTTGTAGTAGGGCAATCTCTTTTTGGAGATCCTTACCTTTGATGACAGCGCTTTCCGTAATTTTGTGGCGGGCAGTATCCAAAAGTGCCGAGCGTGTTTTTCTATAGGTCACAAACACTCCTGCTAATAACACTGGTACACTTAGCAGCAACAAGCGTGATAGCAGAATGCGACGAAACGAAGATTGACCTGGCTTAGCCATAAGAGGTTTCTCGGATTAAAGTGGAAAACCTAACAGCAACAATTAATACAGTAGACGAATTACTCACCCTAGGATTGAGTTAAGGATAAACTAATTTTTGGCTGGACTCATCGGCCAACAAAAATTATTGGCTCCCTGGTTCTTTCGTTGAGGGGAGAATATCTAGGATGATTTTTATGTTAGATAGGTTACTCCTCATCATCTATCCTAAAACGCTTCGTAACTTCCTTGCATCTCATCAGCTCTACTTGCCCTTGACATAAAACCCCTACTCAAAACTACTGACCTATTTACCCTTCATATTGTAGCAATAATTGAAAAGTAGGCAGGGTGTGGGGTTTAGGGAGCTGAGGGAGCTGAGGGAGCTGAGGGAGCTGAGGGAGCTGAGGGAGCTGAGGGAGCTGAGGGAGCTGAGGGAGCTGAGGGAGCTGAGGGAGCTGAGGAAGCTGAGGAAGCTGAGGGAGCTGAGGGAGCTGAGGAAGCTGAGGGAGCTGAGGAAGCTGAGGGAGCTGAGGGAGAGGAGGAGGCTGAGGAAGCTGAGGGAGCGGAGGGAGCTGAGGAAG
>JAAHHL010001380.1 GCA_010672185.1 Caldora sp. SIO3E6
GGAGGCAGGAGGCAGGAGGCAGGAGGCAGGAGGCAGGAGGCAGGAGGTAGGAGGCAGGAGGCAGGAGGCAGGAGGCAGGAGGCGAGGAAGGTGGAAATTATGTTTCGTTAAAGTTCAATTGGGGGCGCTAAGCTCTCCTGAAGAGCTCTACAGCACCAACAGTGCTATGTTGCTGCCCTTATATCATGTTGGCATAATTGCCCATAATAAAAACTTCTCCGCGTCTCCGCGTCTCCGCGTCCCCGTGTCAGTCCTAACCGAGGGTCTTCAACCTGACATGATATTAGATGTTCCAGTTTGAGCGAAAAGAAAAGGAGAAAATTATGTCAAAATTGACCATCGTTGCACATATTACAGCCAAATCAGACAAGATCGAGCTTGTTAAAACAGAGCTGGAAAAACTTATTGATATAACAAGAGCTGAAGAGGGCTGCCTACAGTACGATTTACATCAAGATAATGAAAATCCTGCTCATTTCATGTTTTACGAAAACTGGGAGTCTCGCGAACTTTGGCAGATACATATGAACAACCAGCACATAAAGGACTATATGGCGGCGACTGATGGAGCAGTTGAGGTCTTCACCCTCCATGAAATGACACATCTAGTGGCGTGACACAGCTAAAATGGTAGTTTAGAAATCTGAGGGAGCTGAGGGAGCTGAGGGAGCTGAGGGAGCTGAGGGAGCTGAGAAAGCTGAGGAAGCTGAGGGAGATAGGGGAAAAATCTAGATTTATAGGCATTATAACCGATATGATAAGTTCTCCTTGTATCTTACTTATTACTTATTACTTATTACTTATTACTTTAAAACCCGTTTCTAACCCACCATTTTAGGTGTGTCGGTCCACTAGTAGACCGACACAGCTAAAATAGTGAAATAGGAATCGACAGCTTTTCTTGTAAATTTCTGTTTGAGCCAAAATCTATTCTATCATTTAAGCTGTGTCGCGCCACTAGATAGTGAACTCATTGCCTAGTAAAATAGCTTGAAAGCATTGCCAGACATGGGTTATAGCTTCATTTGTTAGGTGCTACTTATATATCGAGTGGTGCTAGCATTTAATGGTATAGCCCAGAAACTGGGAAATTTATGCCCACGGGCTTATACCCATAAATAGAAATTTTGGGCTTGCATCCTCTGATTTTCGGTCAAATTTCTCCAGCTAAATTCTTAAATGCTTAAAGTACTAACACAGAAGAAATTTTATCCTCTCCAAAGATTAGTTAGCATTACCCTACTCCTCATTTTATGTACTGCATGTTCCGAAGCACCATTACCAGTAGAGCAATTACCAAGTTTCTTACCAGGTTTAAAAACACAAACGGGTTTTGAGATGCGTGTAAAACCTTTAGGGAACAAGGGAGAATATGAAATAGAAGGAAACACCAATCTACCAGATGATAGTCGTATCGCAGTCGCGGCTATTAGATATCTACGTCATGATAACCAGTCCTCTCTAGACATTAGCTCGGCGGCGACCTACTCCATTTTGGATTATAAAGATGTCAAGATAAATAAAGGAAAATGGCAAATTAACCTGAACCTCTGGAAAATTGCACCAGATGGACAGTTTCAAGAAGACTGGCAACTCGATCAGTCTAAACTTGGGCTGGAGTTAGAACCAGAACCTGAAGTAACCTTCCTCGCCACCCTTGCTCCCACTACTCAGTTCTCAGAAATAGAACGGCAGCTGCAAAGGCAGGGCATCAAGATTGCTAGTAAGTATATCCAGAATACATCCAATGGCGAAAGGTATGTTCAGGCAAGTCAAATTATGACTATTGACTTACCGACTGGTAAAACCACACCACCTCCACAAAAACCAGAAGACTTTAATGGTGGTTGGGGCCCTCGGTATTTGCTGATACCGGAACCACCAATTATTTACAAACTCGAAAAACCCAAAGAGCATCGCACGAATGAGCCGCTGTTACCGGAAGAGTTTTTGTAACGGAAGTTTAGGGCGCACGTCGGTGCGCCCCTACCCTAAGGTTGAACGCAATTTGGCGTGGGATTTATAGCCTAAGTGTTCAAAAAATCGTAAGTTCTCCTTTGTATCTCTACCTCCCCACACCTCCCACACTCCCCACACTCCCCACACCTTTATTCGTGCGCCCCGCCCCTGACATGCCTTGTATTTCTACAGAAAACCTAAATTCACTGGAGCTTTACACAAAAGCTCCAG
>JAAHHL010001381.1 GCA_010672185.1 Caldora sp. SIO3E6
TTAATCGGGGTAGTTTCACCTCACCAACATGCCCAAAAGCTTACCCAGCAAGCCCTAATAACTCTTTACTTATTACTTATTACTTATTACTTATTACTTATTACTTATTACTTGTTACTTGTTACTTGTTACTTATTCAGCAGACCCTACTTCCCGCAACACCTGCTCAATTAATGCCTGATTTTCTCGACTCTCAGCTTGCTGGAAATATTCAATAGCAATTTGTCCTGCAATTGGTTTCTCCTGAGCAATCACCACTAGCAACTTCACTGTTTGACGGAGTTGAATTTTCTCTAGTAACTGCTTTGTAGTAACAATTGGTAAAGTAACAGCAGTGATCACTAATCCGATGATGGGAGGAACCACAGGAAGCCACCATCCCTGTAAAAAAGCTAGGTAGGTAATCCCCACTAATGCACCACTGGCAGTAATTACAGCGATAGTAATCCATCGAGAAGATTTTACTTGCCAAGCTAAAGCTGCTCCTAATCCGCACCACAGCAAAATCCATAACCATTCCCCGACTTCTGGCAAAACCCGTAATAGGGGTCTCCCGTCCAAAGCTGCACTCAAAAGTTGGCTGATAATATTAGCATGAACCGTTATCCCTGCCATAGGGGTGGGGACATCAAAAATATGGCTACTGTAGGGGGTTTGAAACAAATCATTGGTACTTTCTGCTATAGAGCCAATCAAAATAATGCGATCGCTTACTGCTTCTGCGGGGAGATTCTTGGCTAATAAATCCCTAATCGAGAAAGTCTGAAACTGTTCTTGAGTACCGTGGTAGTTGAGTAATATTTGGTAACCCCTTGCCTCTGCACGAACATAACCTCCATCATTGCTGTGAAAGGGAACTAATATGGCTTTCCCTAGCTGTATCTGGTGAGAATGATTAAACATCTCTAACAAAGAATCGAAAATCTTGATTCTCCCTAGGTAAAAACTTAGTTTATCCAGATATTGGTTGGAGAAGGGTTGAGGGGTAACACCTTCAGCTTCTAAATATTTCACAGTTAACCGCAAACCCAAGCTTAGCTTTCGCTCATCTTCTGGGAGATTAACTGTCAGTAGAGCACGGCGAATCTTGCTATCCCCATCTAAGATCTGATCAGCAAAACCTACCTGAGATTTTTGAGCTAAAATTGGAGGTGGAGCAACTTGCGGTTTCACTACTTTCTCCACACCAATTAAATTAGGACTATTCTGGAACAATGTGAGTAATTCCTGATAACCAGGTTCCACAGGTAAATCACGATATAAATCCAAACCAATGAGCCGAGGTTGGTAACTTTGGAGAGCCTGGAGTGCTTGAACTAAGATCTGATCTGACAGAGGATATGTTCCAATGGCTTCAATATCTGAGTCATCAATGGTAATAATCGTAATACTAGGGTCAATGGCAGCGGGAGGACGTGCCTGAAAAAAACGATCCAGCGTCGTTAACTCCATCCCTTGCAGGATTCCAGTAAAACGTAACAAAATCACTGAACTAGCAACTAATCCTGCAATGCTCCCTATCCATTTTTTACCAAGGCGTAGATTTTTCGATTTTCGCCTTGCAGTTTTCTGGACATCTGCCAAGATAGAAATTGCTTCCCTGGCAGCTTGGAGGGCAAACTGTGCTTTTTCTCGTTTAATTTTTTCTGCAGCTAAATCGCTTTCCACTGCACGTTTTTCCAGTTTTTGACTAGCAGCAAAAAAACGATGATCTAAGTCTGAGAGCTGCTTATGATCTGCCCAAGCCAAGGCTTCCTGTAATGCTAATCCTTGTAACAGCAGCGACTCATCCTGTTGTCCAGAATTAAGCCAAGCGTTGAAACTTTGAGCATAGGGACGCATCTGTTCGAGCTGTTTAGCCACCCATGCTGAGTTAAAAACTGCTTGATAGATCGGATTTTTGGTTTTTAGGTATCCTTGCTGATTAATTACTAAACCCGACAGCAGTAGTTCAATCTGTTCTCGACTATCATCAGTTGGTATCTGGTTCTCTGCTATAATTTGCTGATAGATGCCTAGTAAGCGTCCTGCCATTTGCTCATTGCTTAAGAGGCGATCGCGAATTGTCCGTAAATGCTCTGGCTCATCCTGAAATTCCCATTTATCAATGATGCATGAGTACACAATCGCTTCTATCCAAGATGCTTCTGTCTCTGTTGAAATACTTGAGCTACTGTTATTCGTT
>JAAHHL010001382.1 GCA_010672185.1 Caldora sp. SIO3E6
ACATAAACTGAATAAGCCATTGCCACAACGCTTCTTACACCCAAAGATAACAACCGGGTAGTCAGGGAAGAAAATTCTCCTGATCAATAATAGTAGTATCGCTTAATTTCAAGGGCTTTAGCTGCACGAATAAAGTCTAGAGGATTAAGTAGTATAGTTATCTACACATAGATTGACCTAATTCCCTGAAAGTTTCCTAAGTTTTCCCTTAGAGAGTTGGATAAGCCCAATAGGCTATCAAATTATTGGAGGATTTGTCCGGATAGTGATGGTGAACCCAGGAAGAGTGGAGTGGTAGATGCACCCTGATTGACACTTCCTGGCTCACCAGTTTGAGCCGGGAAATTTTTTCCACAGTTACTCAGATGCCCACAACCCAAGATATTATCTTGAGTTACTTCCAAGATTGACACTTCCTTTCTCTCTCTAGCCTAACATCTGAAAGTTAAATGCGTCTTCAGTTTATGGCAATTACCGAAAAATTGGGTTTAAAGCCCCGTCCTTCTAGGACGGCGGAGGGGTGAGCGAAAAAAAGGGTGGGGAGCGGAGGAGCGGAGGAGCGGAGGAGCGGAGGAGCGGAGGAGCTAGGGAGCTGGGGAGCTGGGGAAGAAGAGAGAACTGATAATTTTTGGATACAACGCTCAAGAAATCCCACCCAAAATTTCACCTCACCCGACGGCGGAGTGTCAACCTACCTGGACTCAATTAGGTCAAAAAAGGCATCGTCCAATTCATAACCCAGCATCTTAGCCAGGGACTGAACACGGGACTTAGTGGGCATCCCTTGCTGCTTCAACCAGTTAGTCAATACAAATACTTTCTGCATCACAAAGATTTCTAAAGCTTCTGGGTTGTACTGAATACCTTCGGTACGGTGAAATTGGTGTGGCACTAACATGGCAGTGTAGCGAGCTAATTCCCCCGCCTTCCAATCTAGCAGAAACGGCATCCAAGGATATTGAGCATCCAAACGCACAAACCACAAACGGATCTCTGGTATTTCTGAGAGTTCCCGGGGATCATCCGCTTCCTGAGAGTAGTCGATGTTAAATTGTAGTTGTTGTTCGCCAGAAGCGATCGCCCCTTCTTGTAAGAGTTGAGCAATCACCGCCTGAGCCGGTTCCAGATTAAGATTGTTAATGCATTCAGCATTGAGCGCGATCGCAATACTCATCAAGCTATTCTAAGTAGACAAAATGAAATATTATATAACTATTATTAAGTAAACAAAAATACTTTTCAACCGCAAAAAGATACAATGGGTCGCCCAAAAAAATACCAGGAAGCGACAAAAGTGACAACTTACGGAGGATTACTGCATCGCATAACGAATAAAATCCGTCAGTCTTTGGAGCTACAGGATATTTTATCGGCAACAGTTGCCGAGATGCGTTCATTTTTGCAAACTGACCGAGTAAAGATCTATCGCTTTCATCCGGATGCTAGTGGACAAGTGATTGCTGAGTCCATTGCTCAGAAACGCCTCCCGTCTTTGAAGGGACTCAATTTTCCTGCCAGAGATATTCCTCCCCCAGCTCGTGAGATGTTGATCAAAGCTCGACAGCGTTCAATTGTGGACGTGGCATCGGAGCAAATTACCCTAAGTCGCTGCGACTTTACTGCAGAACCTAGTAGCTCAAAACCGATAAGAGAAATTCTTAAGCGCTCGGTAGACCCCTGTCATGTAGAATATCTCAAAGCAATGGGGGTTCTCTCTTCCCTAGTGGTGCCAATTTTCTACCAACAACGCCTCTGGGGTCTACTGGTATCTCACCACTCTCAACCAAGAGCCTTTTCTGAGCAAGATTTAGAACTAGTCCAATTAGTAGCAGAGCAAGTATCCATCGCGATTGCTCAATCTGCTCTGTTGACTCAAGCAAGAGAGCAAGTTCGGCAGGAAACCATGATCAATCAGATCACCCCCTTGCTGCACTCACCACGTCCCATTAAGGAAATCCTGCAACTGGTTCTAGAAAGAATTGTCAGGTCTGTTCAAGGTTCAGGTGGTAGACTGTACTTAAGAGCTATAAATATAGGAGCGCCAGCTCTTTACACCTGCGGTATCCAGCCAGCCCTGGTAGAGCCACAACAACCAGCTTGGCTAGAACAACAGTCCTTCTGGCAACAACAATTGATGCTCAAAGACTCTCCCAGTTCTCAGTATAGTAATTTGAGAAAACTACAA
>JAAHHL010001383.1 GCA_010672185.1 Caldora sp. SIO3E6
GCTCAAAAACCTGGCATCGACCCGGAAAATCCCTGGGTAACTTTGGGGGATACAGCGGATAAATGCTGCATTCCTTCTTACTTATTACTTGTTACTTGTTACTTGTTACTTATTCAGCAGACCCTAAATATAAGTAATTTGGTTCATAAAACCAGCCATCAGGTTAATCTCAGTATGTACGCTCTGAAATTTATCCGCGAGTTCTTCAAAGATAATTTCCTCTTTACCCTGAGAGCCAACTAGTACCACTTCGTCGCCCCATTTAACTTCTTCAGGAATATCGGTGACATCTACTGTAGTAATATTTAAGGAAACTCGACCGACAACTGGACAGCGATAACCGTTAATTAGTACAATACCTTTATTAAATAATGCACGAGGATAACCTTCTCCAAAACCTACAGGTAAAGAAGCAATTAAACTGTCGCGCTTGGTAGTAAATAAACTACCGTAACCAATAGTTTTCCCCGCAGCTACCTTTCGCACCTGAGCTACTTTAGTTTTTATCGACATAACTGGTTTTAGTTCCGGTGGATTGGCGAAATCCTGAGAAGTGCGTACTCCATAACAAGCCGCACCTACCCGTACCAAGCTGTTACATTTAGAGGTTAAACGTACTGTGGCAGCACTGTTGTGGGTATGGGTTAATACCTTATCTGGTAAATAGTTGTTTAAGGCTTGGCGCAAACAGTAAAAATCTTCAATTTGCTTCTGAGTAAAAGTTAGTTCCTTGCCGTCGGCGGTAGCGAAGTGGGTCATAATACCAACAATATTGAGCCCAGGTAGACAGCAAACTTGTTTAATCGTCTCAATTTGAGAGGAAAAAAAACCGCTTCTGCCCATACCAGTATCAATATTCAGATGTACGGGTATTGGCTGATTACGTTTGCTACCAGCTGCTGATAGATAATCCGCTGCTTCTAGGGAGCCTACCTGTTCCTCTATATCTAGAGAATCAATCGATTCTTCAAATTCTTCAGGAAATCCCATACGTAAACGCATGATTTTGACATCCAAGCCCAAATCACGGATAGTAGCAGCTTCGGGATTAGTGCAAATACCGATATAATTGGCTCCAGCTTTAACTGCGGTTGGAGCCAAAGCTTTTAAACCATGTCCATAAGCATTTGCCTTCATGACTACACAAATTTGAGATGGGGAAATATATTCTCGAATGTGGAGAATATTATCTGCAAATGTTTGCGCACTGACTTTTACTTCTATGTGATGTTGACTCATCTTTGATTTAATGATTAGGGTTAAATATAGCGTTTCTCATCTAGGTGAGGTACAGAGTTCTTGAGAATGGGGAATAGGAAATGCACCTCACAAAGCGATCGCCTTAGACTAGGATTGCCAAATACTATCAGCTCATGGGGTATAGGAAGATACTGATACTGTGGTGAAAATAGCTCAGGATCTTAACGATAGACGAAAAAGCGGATACCATAAACCTTATAGCCCTCTGCTTTTTCCCTTTTTGTACTAGTATGAGCTATTGCCTCAACCCCAACTGCCGGAAACCCCAAAATCCCCAAGGATGCAGGTTTTGTCAGAGTTGTGGTTCAAAGTTACTGCTCCGGGAACGTTACCGAGCTTTAAGAGTAATTGGTCAAGGTGGATTTGGCAAGACTTTCTTGGCTGAGGATGAGGATAAGCCATCGAAACCTAAGTGCGTAATTAAGCAGTTTTTGCCTCAAGTGCAAGGGAGTAATAGTATCCAACTTGCAGCTAGGTTATTTGAGCAAGAAGCAGTCAGGTTGGATGACTTGGGTAAGCATTCCCAGATTCCAGAATTGTTAGCTCATTTTGAGCAAAATGGTCAGTTGTATTTGGTGCAAGAGTTTATTGATGGGGAAAACTTGCTTCAGGAATTGGGAAAAAAGGGAAAGTTTGATGAGACTCAGATTCGGCAATTATTGAGTAGCTTATTACCTGTACTGCAATTTGTCCATGAGCATCAGGTAATTCACCGAGACATCAAGCCGGAAAACATCATTCGACGGCGTGGGGATGGGCAATTAGTTTTAGTGGATTTTGGTGCAGCTAAGTTTGCGACAGGAACAGCTTTGCTCCGAACTGGTACAGTAATTGGTACTCCTGGATATATAGCACCAGAGCAAGGGGTAGGTAGAACTGACTTTAGTAGTGATTTGTACAGTCTGGGGGTGAGTTGCCAG
>JAAHHL010001384.1 GCA_010672185.1 Caldora sp. SIO3E6
GGTTCCTGCTCCACCAAGGAAGCAATTATTTTCCAAGCCTTTTCTCTGCACCTGCACAAATTGTAGAACTTTTTTATTTAATTGTTTGACTTTTTTATTTATTGTTCAACTTTTTTATAGGTTTACATTAGGGGTAGGGCATTAACTCAAGCAGAAATTACGGCACTAATGGCAGTGTGCCACAATGATTCAACTACTGTGGGAGTTAGAGATGCTGCTTTGATAGCTATTCTGCGGGGTGGTGGATTGCGACGATCTGAGGTAGTAAAACTGAATATAAGGGACTTTAACTCGGAGACGGGAGCACTACAGGTAATTGATGCTAAGGGAGGAAAGGATCGCACAGTGTATTTACCCCAAAGTGCGATTCCTTTTGTTACTTCCTGGCTAACGGTGCGGGGTTATCAACCAGGGGCACTACTTTGCCCAGTGAGGAAAGGTGGTGAGGTGCAGTTAAGACGCATGACTCCCCAAGCTTTGTTGCTGATTATACAGAAGAGGGCACAGGAAGCTGGTGTAGAATCGTTTAGTCCCCATGATTTTAGGAGGACATTCTGCTCAGATTTGTTGGATGCTGGTATTGATATTGTAACGGTGCAGAAGTTAGCAGGTCATGCCTCCCCGGTGACTACTGCTAAGTATGATCGGAGGGGTGAGGAGACGAAACGGAGAGCAGTGCAGTCATTAGGGTTTTAAGTGACGGAAGTTAACAGGCAATTTACGCATAATGTGAATTATAGCAGTCGCCAGGGCGGTTAAGACATTCTCAGGTAAGGCAAGTTAACAAGGGGCTTAAGCCCCTTGTCCTAATCGCCAGGGCGGTTACTATAGATGTCATAAACATATAATATCAATTGCCGTAGGGGCGGGTTTAGGGTCACCGAAGAGCGCATTTGATGAAAATCTTAATACAAAACCCGCCCAAGCGATAACCTAGGGAAATGGGGAATGGTTACGTTAACCTGGGGAAGGCATTGGGCGGGTTTTGATTGGAATATTTGGGTAAAATGACCTAGATTGTCCCTAAACCCGCCCCTACAATATATACAATATACAATTTAATTCAGATTAGACGTAATTTACAAAGTCGCCCAACCACCATCGACTAAAATTTCCTCTCCCAGCATAAAGGAAGAATCATCACTAGCTAAAAACAATACGGCTTTAGCAATTTCTTCTGGTTTACCAAAACGACCTAATGGAGTCCTACCAACAACTTGCTTGGCAGCTTCCTCCATTACCTCTTGGGGCATTGCCATTTTACTCCAAATTGGCGTTTCAATCGGGCCAGGAGCGATCGCATTGACTCGGATTTGCCGCTCTAGGAGTTCAACGCTAAAAGAGCGTGCCAAAGAACGAACTGCGGCTTTAGAAGCGGAATAGACGCTTTCACCCATCATCGCAGTTTGATCCAAACAGGTAGTAGTCATAATCACACTACCACCATCTTTGATAGTCGGCTCTAACTTTTGTACTGTGAAAAATGCTCCTTTCAAATTAATCGCCATTTCTTCATCAAACTTGGCTTCTGTCACCTCTTTAAAGGGAGTTGCTTTTGCTACACCAGCATTAACGAAGAGAACATCAATCGAACCAAAAGTTTCTTTCACTTTTTGAGCTAGTTGTTCCAAGTCTGCTAAATTCACTACATTAGCTAAAACCGCTGTGGTATTATTACCCAACTTCTGAGCTGCTTCTTGCAGACGGGTTGGATTTTGTCCTGTGATGATCACCTTTGCCCCTTCTTTGAGGAAAAGTTGGGCAGTTGCCAAGCCAATTCCCGATGTGCCACCGGTGATTACCGCAGTTTTGTCATCTAATCGAAGCATAAAATCTTTCCCTCAATATCTTTGTGGCTACAATATCTCAGGTTGTAATCACTAGTATTCTTGGTTTTTGGCAAAAATTACTTGATTTTGCGTTATAGCTCTTTAAGGCAGAAGGCAGAGGGCAGAGGGCAGAAGGGAAGAAAGAAGGTTGCAAGGGAGAAGGTAATTATAAGTGATTATCCGAACTTGATACAGCACTTCCCACTGTATTATTTCAACAAACAAGGGAACAGGAAACAGAGAATAAGGGAAGGAGGGAAGAGGATTTGAAAAAGTTTCTTTCCTTCTGCCTTCTGCCCTCTGCCCTCTGCCTTAAAGAGCTATAGCGATTGATATTGCTTGGGAGTGA
>JAAHHL010001385.1 GCA_010672185.1 Caldora sp. SIO3E6
TAAGATGATGTAAAGTAAATAAACCATCTTCCCAGAACCAAACTTCAGGTACACCCAACTCCTGATAGCGATTCAGTTTGGAGAGATTACCACTAGTAAAGACCACTTCTATAGATAGGTCTGGAGTTTTCTTTGGCGAACCGATACAGTAAGACTCGTCAGCTTGTGCCGAGGCTACCCCTTCTTTCTCTTGGGTAAAGCTTCCCGTAGGGGTGAACTCAATTCCCTTCACCTCAAAGTAGATAGCTAGCAGAATCCCAATAAAGCGGCTGAAAGTTTCGTGGTCTTGAGAAATTGCCAAAATTTCTACTTCTCCTCTGTGGTAGAACAGTCGTATACCTGGTGAATCGGCAAAACCCTGTTCTAGTAGCTTAAATTGTTGCCAACTCATCCCTGAGTGAGTAAGCCGTTGGTCTTTTGGTTTTGAGAGTGTCTGTGTCATACCCTTTCTTCCTTATTCCGGAACACTACCTTTGGTCTTCATTTTCAGGACGTTCCAAGGTTTCGACTTTGTACATCCGCACGGGTAGCTCTGATTGATTCAGTCACACTTTCACCTCTTGCCCAACACCAATAGCTTCAAGCATTTCAACCACCGGCTTACCTCTTTTAAGTCGCCTCCAGTCAGGTGTGATGGGCTGATAAGAGCAGTAGCAAACTATAATCCTTTGATCGGTGTCACCAGATGCGAACTGGTGAATGCTATTTACAACCCAGTCTCCATCCCGACCGTGAGTGACTCCCCCTTCCTCTGGGTCATCAAGGTTGGCATACTCTCGGATACGATCGCCTACTTTGGGTAACTGACCAGAACTATCCCATTCTTCACTGAGAATATCTGTGATTGAACCAGAAGGTAATAATTGGCGTTCCTCCCATCCGTGGTCACTCATTGTCTCAGATTTGTAAACAATCCAAGTTTCAGGGTTAGTCATAACGTTTATCCTCAAATGAAGTTTGTTGTCCGTATAACCTTCTCCCAGTAAGTCTTTGATGGCTTTCGAGGTTGAAAACCGTCGGGCGTTTAAACTGAGTCTCCTTCACCCTCCCAAAGTTTCTCTAACTCTTCAATTGAGATGCCTTCGTAATGAGCCAAATCTTGCTTTTGCCTTTCGATTGTATTGAAGTTTGATTCTAGGTTAGTAGCAACAATCTGTCCGGCAAAGGTTGATGGGGGTTTACCGTGAATTCTTGCCCACTCCTTAAGCTTTCGATAGTTATATCTACTGACAGTTATATAAAGCCTCACGTTGTCTTCCGTTGCCATTTCTCGCTCTGGTGGATTTTTTCTATCCTCCATATTCTCTCCTAAGTCTCTGTATGGTCGCTATAGAGTTGCTTATTACTCTCCTTTCGTGTCCTAACATTCACAATAGTCACTTGACAATATCTTATTAGTCACACTATAGTGACTTTATCGACACGTTGCAACGACTGCACAGCACTACAATCCAATGAAAGGAGAATGCCTTATGGCTAAAACGATTGATACAACTGATTTTCATCCAATTGAAACAACTTCGAGTGAACCTGCACTGCAAGCTGCACTGCAAGGCACAGTGCAAGGTGAGTGCAATGCACACTCTGTGAGTGCAGAGGAAAAATCCAGTGAGTGCAATGGATACACCATTAAACAGATTGCACAGGAGTTAGGTTTATCCAAGCGCTCAGCCTACAAATATGCCAAGGATGTTGTAGAAGTTTGGTACTGGCTATCTGAATCAGAGTTTCGTAATGAGGGTATTTATACTCAGTTTGCTCTTGATGAAATGCTTAAACTGAAGGATATGAAATCCTTAGAGGCTTACAGAGAGCTAGTTCACAATGAAAATGCTGTTGCTATTCAACAAGATTCTCAACCGGAAATTACAGGAGGATTAGCCTTAATCACTCAAGAAGATAGCCCCTTTGCTGGATTGGCAGTGAGAACAAAAGCCAGTGAGCGAGTTGAGATTCTCCAGGGGGAGTTAGAACTTATCTCCTCAGCTGCTGATGAGGACTTCGGAGATTTTCTAGCAATATCAGCTGAGCTAGAAGCAGAGGATGAAGCTTGGACTCAGCAAGACGAGCTGGAATGGCAGACCCTACGAAAAAAAATGCTCAGAAATGGCTAAAACGCCGCGCCATTCTGGAACGCGACAAACAGCAAATTCTTCAAGGTGATGTCCCCCA
>JAAHHL010001386.1 GCA_010672185.1 Caldora sp. SIO3E6
TATCTTCCTCTTCGATGATGATTGTGCCAGATGGCAATTGATAACCCCCTAAAGTCCCTTGTTTCCACCACCTCCAGGCGGTTCGATAACTCACTCCTACTTTTTTTGCATATTCTGAAAGCTTCATATCTACATTATGACATGAATGACTATATTTGACAATGTTTTTATTAAAACTTTACGATACCTGGCTTACTGTTACGGGGACGTTATGAAGAGGTATCGGTAACTACAGGCCAAGCTAGTTATAGTATTGAGTTGCTCACTAGTATCAATTTACAGCAAGGGATTGCTCCAGGAGAACGCCAATCAGACCGTTTCCGGAGTAGAGGCGGTGTGTTAATCCAACCATTCTTTGACCGAAATAACAACGGTAAAAGGGACAATGGGGAAGATACTTACACAGAAAATCCTGAATTATTGCTCATCCTCAATAACCAACCCTTCAAATCCTTCCGTCCCGAAATTCAGACCAACCGTATTCTAGTCAGGCTACCTCCAGCAACCTATCGCCTGGATCTCGACCCTTCTGGGTTTCCCCTAGACTGGCAAGCAACAGTTGATGCCTATGCTATAGAAGTAGTTGCTGGTAGTTACACGATAGTATCTGTACCCCTTATTCCATCTTATACTCTCTCTGGTGTCGTTACTGATGTAGCTGGCAACCCCATTGCCGGTGCTAGGGTGGAAGCCATTACCTCTGAGGCAACACAGCGGCGATTTTCTGTGACTAATGGTGCGGGAGTGTATTACCTAGAACGTTTACCCCAAGGTAGTTTCACCCTGCAAATTAATGGTGAGCCAGCACAACCGAATACTATCTTTTTGGATGAGTCTTCGGAACCTTTCCAGGAACTGAACTTGCAACCATCGAGTTAGGGTTTGGGGGGTGATATCATGTCCGGTTGATTACTTACACTTTGGTGGCAACAAGGCAGAGGGCAGAAGGCAGAAGGCTCCAAGGGAAGAAAGAAAGTTGCAAGGTAGAAGGATATGATAAGTGTTTAGCCGGACATGATATGAGCGAAAAAAGGGGTGGGGAAACAAGTAAGCAGACGCGGAGACGCGGAGAATTCAATTCCCAATTCCCAATTCCCAATTCCCAATTCCCAATTCTCAATTCTCAATTCTCAATTCTCAATTCTAAAAGTCTCCACTCAAGGCAGGAACACAACGATCGCATAATGTGGGATGTTCAGAATTAGTACCAACAGAGGTGGAGTAATTCCAACAGCGGTCGCATTTTTCTCCTTCTGCTTTGACTACTCCTACCTGGAGTATCTCTGACTTGGAGTTGTACTCGGTATTTTGTATGGCTTCGGGGGAGTCCAAAAGTTCTACTTGAGAGGCTAAAAATAGGTAGCGTAATTCGTCTACATGGTTAGTTGGTTCTGATACTATCTCAGTAGCTATCTTGGGAATCTCTTGCACTTCCGGCTTTTCTTGGTAGCTTGTCTCTAGAGATGCAGTAACTGTTTCTGTGGTTTGAACATCTACTACTACCGCATTAGATTCTCCCACCGTAATGGTTTTAAGCTCATTAATTTTCTCCGATAACTCTTGGCGATTAGCGGCAAAGAGTACATAGCGCACCAAAAACCAGCTGCTGTAACCAGTACCCACCATAAAGAAGAAAGGCTGCACTAGGGGGAGATGATTGAGCACACTTAGGACTCCTAGCATTACTTTGACAATTATGAATAATCCTAGGAGAAAGGTAACTGTTGTTAGTAAACTTTGATTGTTTTGGTAAGATTTACTGACTTCAAGGGGTAAATTAGCCAACCATTGGACAGCTGTTGACAACTGCGGCTTTGGTTCTGGCTCTAAGGAAGTTGGCTCAGGTAAGGTTGCTGCGGGTTCCTCTTCTGGGATAACTGGCTCCTCTGGTTCCTCTGGAGGGATTTCTACAGCTATCTTCTGGGGATTGAAACTCCGTAACTTTTCCCTTAACTCCTCATTAGGAACATATAATAGTACCTTTGCTTCCAAGGAAGAGCCAATCATTTTTTGTTCCCTGGCTTGTTCGAGTACTTTATTAACCTCAGTGCGGATGGTGCGCAAGGTATTCCAGGAGGTAGCTAACTCAGGATTTTTCCACTGCTCCTCTAACTTCACCCAACCAGACTCAAACACTGACTGGTAAGGTTTGTTATAGGGGAGGTATTA
>JAAHHL010001387.1 GCA_010672185.1 Caldora sp. SIO3E6
ACCCATAGCTACTTATTTTAACAGCTACGAGGAGCGAGAAAGAAAGTCTGGCGGCACTCGCACCTCATTCCTTACTGATTAGTCTCCTGACTTTCGGCGAGTGCCCCCAGACTTTTTGAGAAGGTTCGTTAAATCGGAACTTCATGAAACATTAGAGCGTCAAGTCGTGTCATTATATTAAGAGCAGCGAGCTTTATCGTTAATATTGCCGATCTACTTATGAATTGTTTAAAAATAACCTTAACTTCCCTAACATTCATTTTATTAAATTTTATGGGTGAAATTTATCTTGTTACCCGCTCAGCCCAAGCACAAAGTACTACCAGGGAAGTCGCAGGAACACTAGTGGATGTAAAGGGTTTAGTGCGGGTCAAACGTTCCTCCATCAACCGCTATATTCCGGTAGCAGTTGGCTCTCAGCTATATTATGAAGATTTACTGTTAACTAGTCGCTCAACTAGAGCAGTTGTTCGTTGTTCTAGTGATGGACAAATCTGGAGAATACCTCCCGGCGTAGTATCTGGTATTGCCAATGGCTGTCCCAGGAAAAAGCCCAACATGCTTTCTCCTCGATAATTGATAATTGATAATTGATAATTGATAATTGATAATTGATAATTGATAATTGATAATTGATAATTGATAATTGATAATTGATAATTGATAATTGATAATTGATAATTGGTTAATTTGGTCTAAGACTTCTGAAGCTCGTTCCAGGCTAACGCCTAACGCTATCATTTATGAAGAAAATAAAAAGAACATATTTTCCTTATTGTCAATTCTCTTCTTTCAAAGATAGGTAATTATCCATTATCCATTGTTCATTATCCATTATCCATTATTAATTATTAATATATTGATTAAATTTTTCTCGAGCAATTCCCAGCCACATATCCTCATCAATATCGAGGGGAGAAGCATATTTAATACAGTTCTCAAATAGAGGAATTATTTGTTGGATATTGGAGGAAGAATCCTCTCCAGGATTTGATTGTATGTCTTGTTCGATAACTTGACCGAGTAAACAGTAAGCAGGAGCTGAGCCTGGATCTAGCTCAATGGCTGCTTCAAGGGAAACTTTAGCCTCTTCATAGCGAGCTTGATTTAGTCTAGCCCAACCCAAGTTTTTGAGGAGAGAATACTTCAACAGATTGGATTCTCCCTCCGCATCAGAAGCTTCTATCTTATGTATTTCCTCTAAGTTTTTTAATAAAATAGCAACAGCTTCAGTGCTTTTATCACTTTTGATATATAGTCTTGCTAAATTGTTATTTGCTTCAATCAAACCACTGATTCCCGCAATACTATATTCTTGAATTGCTAGCTCTTCCTGAGACAAGTCTTCCAGCACCAAGCCCAGATTATACCTAGCTTCTGCATAATCTTGATTTAGGGCAATTGCTCTTTCATAATTTTTCTGGGCGCTAATTAAAGCTCCTTGTGCATAATATTTCAGACCTTGGTTATTATAAAATTCAGCTACTTTGGGCAAGCAAATAAAAATTAATAATAAAATCAAAAATAGGACAAAAGAAGTAATTAATCTAGTTTCTTGTCGAAAGTTAACAGGTATACTTATATAATGAAACACTTTATCAAGTATTTTTCTTCCTTCTTCAGTAAAGACTACACCACCTATTGCTGTTACAATAGAAGTCTGAACTGTGACTACGATTGCAGCAATCGCATCTGGCTCCCCACTTAAAAATCCCGTGGTGACGTAAAACATTAAAACCAAAGAAATTCCAAGAAACAGGATTGATAAAGCATTCCACAGTTTATCATATTTGTCCCACCAGCTTACAGGAGACTCGGTAGCGAAACTAAGCCACCACCACCAGGCTTTTCTACTCGGATGGAAGCTTTTTCGAGCTTGGGGTAAATCAATCACCTTGTTGATGGTTTCTGATAATTGCTCTAAGCGAGTATCTAAATCCACTAGAAGATGGGGGTTGTCCCATGTTGCTTGAGTACCATCCATAAGTAAGGCGAGGATAATATCTCGTGAAGTTAAAAGGGCAAAGACTTCTACCTTTGATGGTGACTGGTCTTGATTGACCTTTTTTTCAATAATTTCAAGTTTTTCTTGATAATCTACAAGTGCCTCATTTAATCGCTGACTAGACATCTCAATTTATTAAGTAGATCGGCAATATTCAAGTTAA
>JAAHHL010001388.1 GCA_010672185.1 Caldora sp. SIO3E6
AGTATGCCGAGGCATATTTGGCGGAATAGGCGAGAATGCCGACGTTAGTCCATCCCTCCGCATCTAGTGCCCGACGAATTGCGCCTACTCGACCATCCATCATATCTGAAGGGGCAACGAAATCCGCTCCGGCTTCTGCTTGCACAAGTGCCTGTTTTACCAGCACTGCCACCGTTTCATCGTTGAGAATCTCGCCATTCTGTACAATGCCATCATGCCCTTCACTGCTGTAGGGGTCAAGGGCAACATCAGTAAAAACCAGAATATCGGGGACGGCTTGCTTAATGGCTCGCACCGAGCGAGGAATTAAGCCATTCGGGTTATAGCTTTCAGTCCCCACATTGTCTTTTTGGTCTTCGGGAACCAGGGGAAACAAAGCGATCGCGCCAATTCCCAACTCATAAGCCTGCTTCACTTCATCCAGCAACAAATCCAGGGTGTAACGGGAGCAACCAGGCATTGATGACACTGATTGCTGTTGCTTTTCCCCTTCCATGACAAACAACGGGTAAATTAAGTCTTCTACGCGCAAGCTATTTTCCCGCACCAGACGACGCAGGGTTTCAGTTCGCCGCAACCGTCGAGGACGATGGACAATTCCTGGATTGGATTTGGCTTGGTATCCAGAATTGGCGGTGTCGATTTCTGTTAGGGTAGTTTGAGGTGCAAGGGTGGGGGTTTCAGTCGGGCTCATAGTATACTGAGGATAGTTATAGTTAGTTTATAGTACAGCACTTGCTTGCACTGAACTACAGTTTTGGTGCAAAATATTAAGTTTGAAATTCCTTAATATTAATATTTTCCCAATGGTGAATGGGCATAGTTTCTCTTAAGGAAGAACTAGGTTAAATTAGTTAATGTCGTTGATGTCAACCCTTGGAAGTTGTTCATCTTGCCAATTGCTTGCCATCTCAATTACTTTTTGCTATTATTCCTAATAATGCAAAAGGTGTGCGCATGTAAACTATCATCTTTCCCTTTACCCACCACTTTCACCTCGGTCGCAACTTCAATCCACAGACTGTAAGCACCTCCGTGATGGGGTCGATATAGAATCCGACTCGGTACCATAATCTCCACCTCATGGCAGTGGCAAACGGTTCCATTGTGCCAGATATCGATGACTGGTAGGCACGAGTTGCTGGCTGTATTGGTGTGAATCTTGGCTTGATTAATCCGAATAATGGTTTTCTGTACAGGGGAATGACACCAAGTTCCCTTCGGTCCCCGACTCCCCGCTGAGACTTGTGGCAATCCTCTGCTGCCCAGGGGTATCCTCCACCGCTGGTAAATCTTGCTCGCTCCGGCAATGCGACCCTGATTGAGCAACTGTCGCACCCGCTGGGGGGAAACTCTCAACAGATAAGCTGCTTCTGGCACTCCTACCGCTTGCCTGTGGTTTCCGGGAGGAGTGAACGAAATTTGGGGAGGGCTCTCATTTCTCCTGGACCCCGCGTCCCCGCGTCCCCGCGTCCCGACCGGAGTCTCAAACTTGCTCGAACCTACGGGCACTGTAGGAGGGACTTCCATCCACAACCGGGCTCGGCAATTCGAGGACGGTTTGGTGGGAGAGTAAACTAGGCGGGACTGTCCCTTGACTTCCACGAAGTGGCAATATTGGGAATGCTTGCCGAGTTTGAGAGCGATCGCGGGACGGGAGCCAGCATCTTTACGGTTGAGGCGCAGCAGGTGTTGATTGGCATGGATGAAACCATTCTGAGTCCGCTGCTTTCGGTACCAGTTGCCTTTAGGACCTCTGTGACCGGGGATGATTTTGGGCATACCCCTACGGGTCGGAATCTGCCATCTTCTCCCCATTTTTTGGGCTCCTTCAATTCTACCTTGACCCAACAAGGTGCGCACTCGACCTACGGAAATTCCTAAGCGATGGGCTGCTGCTTCCACTCCGATACTTTCTTTGGGAGAAACTGTGACGCTAGAGTTTTGTTGCTTCATTTGGGAATTGGGAATTGGGAATTGGGAATTGGGAATTGGGAATTGGGAATTGGGAATTGGGAATTGGGAATTGGGAATTGGGAATTGGGAATTGGCAACAAGGTAAGATTATACGTCGAAAAAGTGTCTGGAGAGACAAATATAGCAATCGCCAAGGCAGTTAGGACAATTGCCTTATGCAGCAAACCTTTACCTGTCAACCTCTTTCCTTG
>JAAHHL010001389.1 GCA_010672185.1 Caldora sp. SIO3E6
GAGGGGCGGAGGTGCGGAGGGGCGGAGGGGCGGAGGGGCGGAGGTGCGGAGGGGCGGAGGTGCGGAGGTGCGGAGGGGCGGAGGTGCTGGGGAAGAAGAGAAAACTGATAATTTTTGGATACAACGCTCAAGAAATCCACCCAAAATTTCGTTCACCCGTTCGTAGAGTAAGCTTTAACCAATGACAAATGACAAACGACAAATGACAAATGACAAACAACAAACAACAAACAACAAACAACAAATAACTAATGATTCCAAACACCGGCAAAAATACTCTTGACAGCTCTGTCAATTCGCTTTAAGTCTTCATCTAGGAGTGGAGGCCAGTCAACCCCAGTTTGACGACCAGTTTCAAACTGCCGCCTACTTTCACAAGACAAAAGATACAGTGAGTAACTCAGTTCCCGGTCAATAGTCGGAGAACTTTTGAGACCCTCAAACACGATTTTTAGGGATAACAATATATTAGTTACCTGACCAGGTACTGGTGCTTTTCCCTGCTGCATACGGACGAGGAAAGTGTCAACATTTTTGTCAGATGCTATTCCCTGATTAATTAAGAAAATACGAGCTGTTTTATAATCCATTGGTTGGTTGTTGGTTGTTAGTTATTGGTTGTTAGTTATTGGTTGTTAGTTATTGGTTATTAGTTATTTGTTGTTAGTTATTTGTTATTTGTTATTTGTTGTTGGTTATTGGCTATTTGTTGTTGGTTATTGGCTATTTGTTGTTGGTTATTTGTTGTTTTGCCGAGCTTTGCTCACCATGCTCTACAAAGGGAATGGATGAATTAAGAATTGAGCTCCCCATCTCCCCATCTCCCCATCTCCCCATCTCCCCATCTCCCCAGCTCCCTCCGCTCCTCCGCTCCTCCGCTCCTCCGCTCCTCCGCTCCTCAGCTCCCTCAGCTCCCTCAGCTCCCTCAGCTCCCTCAGCTCCCATATATCTGGAACAGGGCGCTTGAGAAGCCAATTGAACCTATGTTATATATAAAGTCTTTGAGATGTTAGTGAGCGGAGTCAACAAGATATAATGAAGAAAGTGGGAACTCATCTGGTAGTTGACGCTTGGGAAGCACCAGAAGACCTTCTCAATGACCCAGAAGGAATTCGCAGCGCCTTGATTGAGGCGATTACAGCTGGAGGAGCAACCCTCATAGATATATGTGTACACCAGTTTAGTCCCCACGGAGTAACAGCTACAGCAACTTTAGCAGAATCTCATATCGCCTTGCACACTTGGCCTGAATATGGATATTTTGCTGCAGATCTATTCTTTTGTGGTTGTGGTCAACCTGAAGAAGCAATGAAATTTTTACAAAAGGCACTTCAAGCTGAACGAGTTAGGTGGAGAGAAATCCCCCGTGGCTTTGATGAAAGTCTCAATAGCAGTGAGCTAGAAGTGGAGCCGCTATACCATAGCCTTGTATGAACTTTACTTTTTTCTCGAACCAAGATGATTTTTGAACAAAGGGCAAGGCTGAGTCAACCTTGTCCTTTTTGATGGAAATTTTGTGATGCCTTCTCACTCTTTGGTTACACAATAGTAAGTGTGGAACTTCTCACAAATTTCAAGCTAAATTGGGTATCAGAGGCGTTGGGGTGTGCTATCAGCATTGTGGCAGATAAACAGTATCGCCACAATCAGGGCAGCAGTAGAACGACGAAGTAAGCAGACTCATCCCAGAGGAAGATCAATATGTTACAAACAATCTTAGCTTGTGTTTTGGTGGTTTTGATGACACCAGTACTTTCTGTATTCGTAATGCGCAAAACTAAGGAAAGGGCTCAATCAAGACTGAGAAGAGCAACACAAGCACCAGTAGTTAGGGTATTGGGCAGAAATCAGCTACTGAGCGATCGGCATCATATAGAAGGTGTTGGTTATATCATTGGTGACATTACCTGCAACTTCAATGCTTGCTCTGCCTATATTCGCTGCGCTGTTAACCCATCTGGTCCTTGTGAGAATTGTTGCCATTATGAACCACGAGATTCATCTAAGTAGGGAATTGGGAATTGGGAATTGGGAATGGAGAATTGGGAATTGGGAATTGGGAATTGGGAATTGGGAATTGGGAATTGGGAATTGGGAATTGGGAATTGGGAATTGGGAATTGGGAATTGGGAATTGGGAATTGGGAATTGGGAATTGGGAATTGGG
>JAAHHL010000139.1 GCA_010672185.1 Caldora sp. SIO3E6
TTCCTGCCTCCTGCCTTCCCAGCGAAATAGCCCAACCATCAGAGCAACAATACCAACTTGTAGTGCTAGGTTGGGGAGAGCTGTAGTAACATCTCTACCGGCAGCTAACTGGGCAAGGAAAATTACTGCACCCATCAAACCGGAAGCACCGCAAGCAAGATAAATGAACTTTCTTAAACCCCGGTAGGGAGCTTTTGCTTCAGCTTTAAGCCGTGCATACCTTTGTGGATTGAGCTTTCGGGGGTTGATTTGAGAATTAGAGGCAGGATTTTTAGAAGTTGATTTTGCCATCAATTTTAATTCAACTGTGTTTTTGCTATATTAGTAGTTTGATGCCGGTGTAGCTCAGTGGTAGAGCATTCGATTCGTAATCGAATGGCCAGCGGTTCAAATCCGCTCATCGGCTCTCAGCCATTGTATAGTGACCAAGAGCTCGCTGAATACAAGCAGGAGCGTTGGTAGATAAGAACTTGTTGTTAATGATCAACAACCGGTTCCCCTGCCACTTTTCTCAAAACCTCATCCTGTAGCATCATACTCTCCCAGTAAACATTGAAGGAGAAATTTTCAGGGTTCTTGCGGTGCTGCTTAATAAGTAGCTCAAGAGCCTCATGCCAGATTCTCCGAGCAAAATAGATGTCCAGCTTTTGCTGAGGAGTTCCGTTTACCAATGTTTGCTGCTCTTGGGCAGTGAGGGCAGCTAAATTATCTCTTTTAATCCAGCCTTCTACATAAGGGTTTTTATTAGGATTTTTCGGATCGCAATTGATTTTAAATTGCCAATAATAGAGTTTGTCTACCTCTAGTCCCTCTTCTGCCTCAATTTTGATGCTGATAATTCCTGGTGTTTTGCTTAGTTCAACTTCTATTTGTTGTATTTCTCTGTATTGTTTCTCATCCTGTACAGTCAAGACAGCTGTGAGAGGTTGGGCTTCATCTGAGGAGTTGTAGGGAATATAGAACGCAAAAGTGGGGTGAGACTCTAATGTACCGCTCAAGATTGGTTCTTCTCCTTCAGTTAAGCTTTCAGGGGAGCCTTCTAATTCTCTAGCCTTCGGTACTAAAGCAATTAACCGTTGGCTATCATCCCTTGTTTGCTCGCTCTCTTGAGGTTCTTGGCAGATTTTTGAAGTTCTTCTGGAGCCATCTTTTCGCCTGCCACGCCTTCCTCTGTCACGGGGTTCAAAGTCACCTGGTTGATTTTCTTGAGCAACCAGAATTGAAGAGTTAATCTCGGTAGATTGTACTTGTTTGGGGTAACCAAGAAAACTAACGAGTACTAAAGCTAATACCGAAGTAAGTTTTGTTGTGTGAAGTAGAAGCTTAATCATGATTGCTGGGATTAGAAGTTGATAACTTGGCTTTACCTGCTGTCTGAAGTTAAACAATTTTTTATTTAACTTTCTTGCTTGCTATGACATCTTGGGTAGCAAAAGAAGATTTATGCAATCTTGGTTCAGATCTTTGACTTCCAGATCTCCAACTTCCAGATCCCCGACTTCTTTAAGAAGTCGGGGATATTACGATATTTGTAAGGGCGCACGTCGGTTAAGGGCGCACGTCGGTTAAGGGCGCACGTCGGTGCGCCCCTACTGTTAGACTGAAAATATAGATGATAAGGCAAAAAGCAAATATTGATTCCCAATTCCCAATTCCCAATTCCTCATTATCGCCAGTCTCCTACAAGAGTGTAGGCTGCCCAATCAGATGGCTTTCTACCATCATCTAAAAAATACTGCTGGGTTCTGCGGAGTGCTTCTACCCTACTCCTGTTACCTTCAATCAATTCCTGGTAAAATCGCCCCATAAACTCAGCAGTAAAACCATCGTCAACGCTCCAAAGAGTTGCTAGGGTACTGCTAGCTCCTACTTTGACTGCGGCACCAGCAATACCTAAAGCTGCCCGTTTATCATCAGAGGCAGTATCGCAAGCACTAAATACTAATAAATCTAGAGTTTGGTAATTTTTACGGTTTTCTGACAGCAGTAGTCCCTCCAACTCATTAATATTAGTTGTTTTTCCTGGTGCGGCGATAATAAATGTCTTACGCAAATCAGAACTAAATTGTCCGTGAGTCGCTAAATGAATCAAATTGTAACTAGATTGGTTAATATCATCTTCTAGAGCTTCGGTGGTAAAGATTTCCTCTGTATCAAAAAATACTTTTGGTTTATTAAGCAAATTTTTGATATTTTCTATTTCCTTGCCGACAATAGTCAATTTCTCAAAATCTCCAAATTGAGGATCTTCCACGGCAACAATTAAACTATCTAGCTTAACATCCTGGAAAGGTCTGCTGTTCTTGAGTAGCCAACCTGTACTGAGCACTAGGGCATATTTTTCACTTAAAAATTTCCTACCATCATGGAGTGCAGCTAGGGGAATACTGGTTAAGGGACTGTCGGGAATAAATACTAAAGTTTTGGCTGCACTATCGGCAAAATGATTAGCTAACTGTTCTTGGGTAGAGCCAATCAGCAATTCATACAAGTTTTGAGCGGATGCTTCTATTTTTGACCTTGCTTGAGAGCCATCTTGTAAAACTATAACCTGCTGCTCTATATAGTCCAAGAGATTTTCGTGCTCATTGCTGGCATAGTAAACTGGTTCAGCATCAGGTAAGCTGATAATTACACCGATTTTATCCTGGAGGACAATGGGATAGATGGCTGCGGCATTTAGTTGCTTATCTTTGATAAACTTATCAATAGTAGACCGGTTGTTATCCCCTTGTAAACTACAAATAAACAAACTCTCGATTTCCGCTGTTTGGAAGTTTTGGAAATAACTAAGAGCTTCTTTAATTGCAGTTGAATTAGGGTGATTATTCCCAACAGTTGGTTCGAGCAACAGTGCGATTAACTGTCGGTAGGCTGGTTCGACATTCTGTCGGAAATAAAAATACTGGTCTGAGTTTAGTTCTCTTAAGTTAAAGGGTATTGCCCCTGTATTTTTACGGAAATTATCAATGGCTTCAACTGTTAACTTGTAACTCTCTAAAGCCTGTTGCCGATTACCTTCAGCTTTCCACAGACGCGCTAGTTGCCACTGCCACTGATAGGTAATATCTGAAGCATTAATAGACTGAGCCAGGTTGAGAGCGCGGCGTGTTAGTCCTCTAGATTGTTCCCGATACTTTTTGGCTGGTTCTGTTTGCTGCTGTTTTTCTAATAGCCAGCAACGATATTCATAAAATCCAGCTAAGTTACCAAGGGCAAAGGATTGAGTGCGCTGAGCATCTTCTAACAATTGTGCATCGGCAACCGCTTCTTTGAGAAGGTTTTCGATCTCTTCCCAAGAAGGAATATGATCTGAAGTCTGGTCATGATATTCTGCTTTGAGGCAAGCTAAACTTTTAGCCAGCTTAATGTGAGCATAAACTTGAGAGGGGCTGGTTTCGGAAAACTGGGATAGATCAACTTTTGGCCATAAAGTTTTTGCTGCATCTAGTTGCCCAGTTTCTACTTGTAGCTTTAACTGCTCAAGCTGTATCTGGGTTTTTTCTAGCTGCGAGGGAAATTTAGCGATCGCTTCCTCATATATAGTTATAGCTTGACTATATTCCTTGGGAACTTCTTCAGGTAAAGATTTCTGGTTACAGCGCCAGGGAAAATAGTCGTATTTGGTAGTAGGATCGTCTTGGAGGATACGAGTTCTCTGAACTTGAGCACTGAAAAGATGGCCTAAATTGGTTAGGGTTACGGCTAATTCTTGCCATTTTTGTTCCTGGCGAAATATCTCCGCAGCTCTTTCTAGGTTTTCTACTGCTTGAGAAAAATCCTCAGCTTGGTAGAATTCTTCTGCCTTTTGGAAGTATTCCTGGGCAGTGGAGTTAGTTATAGTAATTTGGGAGATTGTTGATAAGATTGAGGAACTAAAAAAAATGCCTAGTAGAAACCACAGCAGTAGTTGATGATAAATTATACGTCTTGCAAAAATCAATAATTGACTGTAGGGGCGAAGCATTGGCGCTAGCAGATTGCCCATCAAACCAAAGTTTTGTTCCGCCAATGCTTCGCCCTTCCGAGATTTATGGAAAAAGCCTATTAAATATTTTACCCAGTGCCAAAGTTTTAGAAATCCCAACGTATAGAGAAATGCAACCCATTTTCTTGCCATGTTCTCTCCCTTGAATCTACAGGAACTAAAGGAACACCCCAATCGAGGCGAGCCGTAAAACTATTACCTTGTTGCCACTGCACTCCTAAACCAACAGCAGCTAAAAAATTAGGGTCAGGATCTGGTATACCGGAATTATTCCAACCTGCTCCCATATCGATAAAAGGTATCAGTTGAATCACCCCTGAGTTACGCAAAATTCGCAAAACTGGCCATTGCAATTCAGCAGAGGCAAAAATTCCGTTGTCAGTTACCAGAGTACTGCGGCGATAGCCCCGCACGCTACCGGTACTGCCGAGAGAAAACTGCTCCATTGGTACTAGTGTTCGGTCGGCAATTTGTGTATTGAAACGTAGTGAGAGCCTTTTGTAAGTATCTTGAGGATCGAGAAAGTGGGAATAGAATGCTTCTCCCTGCCAGGAGAAAAATTCGCTGTCGGGAATTGCTTCTACTCCAGGAATTTGTTCGTTAATTGTTGAATTGAGAGCATTCAGTCCCCAATTAAATTGGGAACGGAGTAACAGTAGTTGCCGAGCATTTTCCAGTTTGTACTCCTGAGAGAAACTGAGAGTCACAATGCGGGTAAAACCATCATCTTCAGATCCTGTAGACAGGGGAAAGGGAAAACCCAATACAGAAGAGTTGCTTTCTCGCCAGGAAGCATTAACACCGATGGCAAACTTATGAACAGTGTCCTCTACAATGTCGTGAAGTATCGGTTGGCGTAGTTCTATCCCATAAGAACGAAAATCAGAACTAATATCAGGACCGAAACCGTCTTTATCTAAATCATTAAAGGGGGGTTCAATAATCTCGCTCTGAGTAGTTCCGTAGCTGAAACCTAGAGTACCATTACTAGGGTTAATTGGTAGGGTGTAGTTAAAAACAAACCCATCACTCCCATCAGTATTCGAGTAACCAATAGTCAAGCCATCTCCCAAACCCAGTAGATTAGCTTCCCTCAGCACCACTTGCCTTTGGAAACTACCGCTGCTAGGGGAACTACTATTACTGAGAGCAGCAGTAAGAGTGAAAGAATCCGCTAGAGTATAGCCAATTTTAAGTTTGTTCTTACCTAATTCCGAGCCATTGGATAATTTGGCAGAGATTCCAGCAATTAAAGGGTCAAGGTGCAACAGCAGCAGAGATTCCTTTAACTCTTTAGTATTCAGAGGTTCCGTAATACGCAAGCGTGACTCCACGTAGTTACGCATCGACTGCTGTCGGAGACTAGGGGATTCAGCTTCTGCGGCAGCCATCTCCGTTACTATAATAGTCTCTAACTGACTTTCGGTAACTTCCAGCACCAGTACTACAGGTTGTTCTGGCTGAAAGTTTTCTGGGATATTAATAGTTACACTAGTAGTCTCGTATCCTTGCTGGCGATAAAACTTCCCTACCTCATAAGCAATTTGATTCAGTTGGTTAAAAGAGATAGATTGATTAGCGATATCCAGAAGAGATGTTTGCCGATAGACAACTGCACTATTGTTGCTTTCTGGTTCTGGAGGACAGAGTCTAACTTCTTCTGGCAGTGTTTCTGAGATACACAAGGGAAATGCTTCTGCTAATCTTGCTGAAGAAAAGACCGTATTGCCCCTAATTTCAAGCCGCTCCACAATTAGACTACCAGGTATCGACTGATTTGGTTTAATCAATGTATCTGGAAAGTCTAGTAAATTATTGGGTAGGGAAGGAGGAGGTGTTTCAAAATTGTCAGGAACAAAAGGTTCTTCTCTGAAGATATCCCTCGGTTGCAGGTTATCTGGTGGGGAAGGATTTTGAGCTAAAGTTATGGAAAACCGGCTTTCTGGCGAGGACAATAACGAAGTATCAGCATTTTTCCCCAAAAAACCCGGTTGCTTAACCGATGCAATAACAGGATTGCTAGTAAGACCACTGGTGAGAAGAGCTAAGGTCAAGGAAAAATCTATTAACCAAAGCTTGGTAGATATGTTATGGCGAAGCTGCATAAGCTGGCAAGATCAATATAGGAGAATACAACCCGGTAAAATTAACTCATAGAACTCTATTAACCTATTGGCAATTTTTTTTGCATTTATGCAGATATCCTTTATGAGAATTTCTCTGTGTCCTCTGTGCCTCTGTGGTAAATTCTCTTCACATCCCAACTAATTGCGAGATGGTGTGTTAGCTACAGCATGACCATTACCTAACACCCAACACCTAACACCTAACAAGATTACCAGTCTCTCCTGAAACTGCTGGCTCAGAATCTTGTTCTGAATTAGGAAGAGGGAGCCAGGTACTAACAGGAGTATCGGCAGTCTCTTCTGAACCACCCTCTCCGATATAGGAATATTGAGCTGATTCTCTTCCTCTACCTATTTGACAACCTTCAATTAACTCCACCTCTACCGGCTCATTCGGTTGGCTAGTTAACCCTTGCTCCGGTTCAGTTTCTACGGTACGGTTAATATTCACCTCTCCAGCCAAGCCTTGCTCAGAACTAGCAGTAATATCGCTCAAAGAAGTTTCGCGATCGCGAAACTCTAATCCGAAGATAGCTTGGGTACTAATATTGACTCTCCCTCCATTTCCTTCAAAAGCATTGGCAGTAATATCACTATCTTCACCAGGAAAGGCAATAATAAAACCGTTGGGAGCATCGATAGTAATATTGCCTCCGTTACCCCCAGCTTGTGCCGTACCTGCGGTGGTGGATATTTGGCTATTGTTGCGCAGCAGGAGTAAACAATGAACGAATAAATCTATATTGCCTCCTTCACCAGAAGGAGTGACAGCAACAATCTCTCCTTGGTCTAACAAAAGAATTGTATTAGCATCAACTAGAATATCTCCTGCATCTCCTGTGCCTTGAACGGAACTGATCGATCCTGGATTGTTACCACCCCTTGAGCTAATGACATCAAAGATGGTTTCTATCCTATCCTTGAAGTTGGCGGCATCAATGGCATTAGCACCACTAACATTAACTGTCCCTCCATTGAGAATGCGTAAGTCATTAGTAGTAATGGTGATATTTCCTGCAGTTGCCTCGCCAAAAGTTTGAGCTTGTACACCACTTCGGAGTAAACCGTCTGGTGATCTTCCACTCAACTCGACTAATTCCAAAGCATTTAAAGTTATCCTTCCTCCTCGACCCTCTTTATCAGGAGAAAGAGTCAAAGCAGAAATTCTTGCACCATCACGAGCAATAAACTGTCTAGTATTAATGGTTAAAGTTCCTGCAATGCCTGTACCAGTAGTATCAACAGAAATACTGCTAGGGATCAGATTGTCGCTGGAAGTGCCAGCTAACAGCACTAATTCTGAAGCATTAACAGTAATGCTTCCTCCCTTACCATTGCTCGTCGGGGAAGTCAGCGCTGAAATCACTCCTCCATCTTCGATGATTAAGTACTTGGTATCAATTCCGATAGTCCCTGCATTGCCTGAACCCGAAGTTAAACTTACCAAAGCACTAGGTAAACCATCTAATGCACCGATTAAGCGAATAGACTCCGAGGCATTAACTTCGATATCTCCTCCGTCACCAAACCCTAATGTCCCAGTACTAATCACAGAGGTTTTTTCCAGGAGCAAATCTACAGTAGTTATCTTGACATTGCCAGCATCTTTAGCACCTCTACTTTCAGTTAGTATCGAACTATCGTTGAGCCTCACCAATTCAGCATCTTCAATCGTAATTCCTCCTGCTTGTCCTGCATCTGGAGCTCTAGAAAGTGAAATCCCTGAAATGACTGAATTACCAGTAAGAACTACCTCCCGGCTAGCAATCGTTAATTGCTGAGCATTACCACTACTCCTAGTATCAATAGCGATCGCACCTTCGTTGTTCAAGGTTAGCCGTTGACTATTAATGGTTAAATTCCCATTATTTCCTTGTCCTGCAGTAGAAGTTGCCACCACGGCCTGATTTTGAATCTGCAAATCAGGAGCAGTTATTTGCATCTCTCCAGCATTGCCACCAGCGGCAGTAAATGCAGCGATTAGACCATTATCTACTGTCATTGAGTCTTGAACCTTGATCTCTATTTTACCAGCATGACCATCTCCTAAAGTGCCATTGAGTATTGCTGCCGACTGAAGCTGCAACTGTCCCGCCGCAATCTGCAAGCTGCCAGCATTACCACTGTCTTGAGTACCAAGAATAATACCTTCTGGGAAATTAGTCGTATCTGATAGATTAGGTAAAATTCTATCTTGAAAAGCGTCTATAGTTTCCCGTATATCACTAGTTTTACCAGTAATTTTCAAAGTATCAGTAGCCGTGATTTTGACATCTCCTCCTTCACCACCATTGACTGCAATACTTCCTAGGCGACTGTTGTCAGACAGGGAAACTGAACGAGCAGTAACATTAATTTCTCCTCCCTTAACTGAGCCATTGGCATTACTCAAAACAGAGCTATTTTCCAGGGAAACTTGCTCTTCAGCCAGTAAGAAAATATTTCCTGCGTCGCCCGTAGCAGAAGAAGTATCGATGATACTAGAATTAACACCGAATTCCGGCAATCCGCCAGCTACAGCAATATTCTGGCGTGAATCAATAATTACATCGCCGCCATTACCGCTAAAACCATCTAGAAGACCAGCAAAATTTGCCGCGAGATTGATCAATGGAGGTAAATTATCAGTAAATTTTGTAGCACCATCCGATGTCACTATTACACCAACTTTAATATCTCCTCCCGGCAAGGAGGTGTTGGGTTGGAATTGATTGGTTAAAAAAACTAATCCATCAGCGGCATCACTACCCAACATCGCAATACCACCAATATTGATATCAGCGCTCGTTGCTGTCGGATTATTACCAGGAGCAGCCGCTGGTATAAGAGGACTATTGAAAAATATGTCACGAGGAAAACGATTTCCCACTGTTCCTAACATGGTGCTATCAATAGCTGTAGATTGCACTCCAGCACGCACCTCAAAAGTTGGTCTACTACTGCCATCAATCTGTACTTGGGATATTTTGTCTCCATTGGCGAGAACAATGGGTTGAGATAAGTCAACCTCTCCCCGTAGAAAGTCAGTGCCAACCGTTCCCACTTCTGAATCCGTAATCACCACGACACCAGGAATATTAACCCTACCCCCTGCCAAAATATGCAAAGAAGTTCCCACGTAATTCTCAAAACTAACATCTCCATGAGAACGAATAATCGGATCATAAGGACTATGTAAATCCCCCAAACTTCCATCCAAACCTTCAATCTGAAAATTACCACCACTCCAGTAATGAGCATCACCTCCTACTGGGTTCCTACTGCGTAAAACCAGATCCCCACCAGAGGAGAAACCACTATTGCTATGGTTCAAAGCGAAAATATCCACTTGTTCATTACCCTGGATTAACATTTTCTCTCCTGCTACCGCCAAGAAAGGTTTTGTTTCACTATCCCGAATACTTAGTAGATTGTTAGCTTGCAAAGTTAAATTTCTTCTAGCAACCAACTCACCTTGTAAATCCAAATTACCAGCAACCAGCTGCAAATCTTCTCCCACTGCCAAACTACCAGCATTAACAATATCCCCAGGAGGCCCTCCTTCAAACACCAATCCAATCGATACATCCGCATCAATCTCCAGTAGAGGAGGAGTTTGAGGATTAGTGGCACTAAAATCAATCCCATTAGGTAAAACCAAACTATTAGCAGTACTTGCGATAAATGAACCCTTGATATCCAACTGAGCATTAGGGCCAAACAAAATACCATTAGGGTTAATCAAATACAAATCTGCTTCCCCCAAAACTCCCAAAGTGCCCAAAATCTCGGAAGGATTATTGCCAGTTACTCGACTGAAAATAGTCTCAATCGCTGCGGGGTTAACAAAATAAGCAGCATTGCCTTCATTGATATTAAATTCTAAGAAACTATGGAAAAGAGCCGAGCCACGAGTTGCTCCACCGGTAATCTGCTGCAGTTGGGAGTTAACAGAAGTGACAACCGACTGTTCATTTCCCTGACTATTGTCCGGTACAATCTGGGCAAAAACCGGCTCCCCTAGCGCAAGAAGGCAGAAGACAGAAGAGAGAAGGCTCCAAGGAAGAAAGCTTGTATAGTAAGTCATCAAAATATGTTCCTCAGCTAAAAAATGGGGATACTCTTGATAACACCTTGTGCCCAGAAACAAGATTTATGCAGTAAATGTTAAAAATATTATGCGATCGCTTGTGAGTTTTGTTCTTAAAACCTAATAGCTACTAGTGGACTGGCACAGCTAAAATGGTGAAATAGATGTAGTGCGTGCGCGTAGCGTGCGCGTAGCGCAAACATCTTGCTCGCTTTTTATATACCTCTAGCGAGCGAGACGCTCGCACTACATTTTCTCATTCTAAATTCTAAATTCCCCACCCGTTTCTAACCCACCATTTTAGGTGTGTCGGTCTACTACTAGCAACCGTTTAACCTGGTACATAGATGTAGTACGTTCATCTTGCTCGCGTTTGAACTCTAGCGAGCGAGACTTTTGTGCTACCCAACCTACGTCTATTCAACCATTTTAGCTACCAGGGTGAACGAAATTTAGGGTGAGATTTCAATTCTCCGTGTCTCCGTGTCTCCGCGTCTCCGCGTCTGTTGATCATTTCCCACACCTTTTGAAAGCTCCCCCATTCAACCGGATTTAATATCAACTGTCGGTTGGCAGATTTTTAATGTCTTCTTTACGGGACTCCTTGAAATATCAGGCTAACCTGTAGATGCAACCAACCGCACTACAAGTTAAGCAAACTTTGCAAGGAGTTTTATGACACAACCCAGCTTCGGA
>JAAHHL010001390.1 GCA_010672185.1 Caldora sp. SIO3E6
ACTACCCTTGTGCTTAACTTCCGATCTTGCCAGCTTGTAGGCAATGTGGAGGAAAGGAATTTTTCCTGGTAAAGACGAATTTTCTAATTCAATTTTCCTTTCCTTGAGTAAGGATGCCAGCCAGTTAGGGATTTGTTCAAACTCCTGGTCTTCCTCTACTAGCCAGTTCACGTTAAATGAACCTGTCGTTCGTTCAATTATATATTTTATAAGTATACAGATATAATCCCCAACCGTGAGAGTTTCATTGCTGTCACCAGGAACTAAAGAATTAACTGGAAATTCAAAAGGCCAAGTTAGGTATTCACCGTTAATTTCTTCCTGGAAGGCAGTAAAGCTATGAGGATTGAAAGCCTCCCGCCAACTTGCCAATGGTTGAGAATTAGTTCTTCCTAGTTCTTGATAGCATTGACGCATAACTCGAAATGTATTGTCATAAAATCCCATCAAGATGTGGAGTCCGTGTTCCTCAATGCGATTTTGTGCATTTCTGTTGCGACCACTGGCTCCTTTGCCACCAATCCGCCAACCCATTTGGTAAACAGTAATTTCATATTTATCTTGCCAACCAGGTTGATTAGTTAGTTCAAAAGCAGCTGTCAAGGAAGCCATACCGCCTCCCAAAATTACAATTTTGTTCTTTTTGATTGCAGACATTGTTTCTCTTCTGTTAATTAACTAGCTCAGAATGCTTGTTTGATACTCTTTTGGAGTTGTTGACTATAATTGAGTAAAGCTTCGTTATCTTTGACCATATTTTTGGCATCTTTGATACAATCGGAGAAGCAATTACGAGAAATTTTTATATTGTGTTGTGGTGTGAAAAGATGCTCTTGTTTTTGTGCAGCTGAAAGTATAGTCTGATAAGCAGGTAACAAGCACATTAGGCTTGCCAAGCGATAACCTGCTGCTTGATAAGGAATGGTTTTTACATATTCGACAGATTTGTCTAGTTCGATTAACACATTTGTCAGCACCTTTTTTTTCCAAAATTTAGATGCTCCTTGGAGATAAAGAGGCATTCTATCTACTTCTTGCATCCAGATATCTGGTAAGTAGCACAATCCACGATTTAAATCTTCTCTAAAATCCTTGATAATGTTAGTCTTTTGCAATCCTTTTCCACAAAATTCACAAGAATCTATCAGTCTTGTGCTAATTGGGAGAGAGAGGTTGTATTGGTTTATCGCCAGTTCTGTTCCCATATGACCAACAGTACCTGCGACAAAGTAACAATAGTCTTCGTAATCTTTTTCAGTTTTTAGTAACCGTACACCATTGTCACTCAAATTAATAGGAGCTTGTAATGGATTTAGCATTTGCTCCATTCCTTCAATAATCGTCATGACCCAGCGTCGAACTATGGTTTGAGATATGTTTGGCATAAGTCGATAAATTTGCCATAACATTAAGTTTTCTTGCAGAAACTGCTTCTGAATGGATTCAAGACCCAACCAATCTTCCGGTAACCACTTTGATAAGATATTTGATGCTAATAATGGTTCCTGCATCATTAGTTTTAGCTCAGCAAAGCGAGCCTGCTTCCACTCAAAACTCTGTAGGCTATCTTCTATATTGTCAGCTACCCGACAAATTAGATAAGCAGTAGCCATCAAAGAATCTAAAGGTTCTTCAAAACAGGGAGTTATCAAGGCAAAAGAGCGAGAAACATTGTTCATCCATGTTTCTAGATACTCCTTTTGTTGATTAGAAAAATATAAACTCATCAGGTCTCTCGGTGCAGGAGATTTGGTTCTATATTGAATTTGAACTTTTTCAACTCAATGGCACGCTTGTTAAGACACAACCCTCGCCCAAACTGTTTTCCAGCTTAGGAATGAGTCTATACAACACTTTGGACTTAACAAGCGTGCTATTGAGTTGTCAGTCCTTTCATTTCTCTATTGGCAAGACTTGGCTTTTTCTATGCATATCTGGGTTACTGTAGTTGAAACTAGAGTGCGATCGCACCAGTCTGTCTAATCTCTCAACTACTTACCCAGAAGGAGCAGAGGAGCGGAGGAGCAGAGGAGCGGAGGAAGAAGAATACAATTTTCCTTAACCCTTGGGGTATTTCCATATATAGGTTTTTTTTAGAACCACTACGCCATATATGGGAGTTGACAAAATGCACGACCTTTTAACTTGTCACCGTTGCCTAC